>DATBDN010000030.1:0-29470 GCA_036269895.1 Thermoleophilaceae bacterium | reverse complement strand
CTACCTGATGTTCAAGGTCCAGGGACTCGCCGGCCCGGTGACCGGCGCCACGCTGCGGGTCTGGGGCCTGAGCGCACTCAGCTCCGGCTTCGAGGCGCGCTCGGTCGCCTCGACCACCTGGAGCGAGTCGACGATCACCTATTCGAACGCGCCCGCCGCGGCCAACACCGTCACCGGGACCTCGGGGGCGGTCAAGAACGCCGCGTGGGCGAGCGTCCCGGTCAACTCGCTGGTCACCGGCAACGGCACGTACAGCTTCGCCCTGACCGGCACCAGCTCGACCGCTTTGTCGGTCGCCGCGAAGGAGAACAGCGCCAGCACGGCCGCGCAGCTCGTCGTCAACACGAGCACCCCGGCTCAGAAGCCTTCGAACGCGCAGGCACCGCTCGTGACCGGAACCGTCCGCGATGGCCAGACGCTCACCGCCGACCCGGGCGCCTGGAGCGGCAGTGCGCCGATCGGCTACGCCTACCAGTGGCAGCGCTGCGACTCGAGCGGCAACGGCTGCGGGAACATCGCGAACGCGACCGCCAAGACGCTCACATCATCCCCAGCCGATGTGGGGAATACCCTGCGCGTGCTCGTCACCGCCGGCAACTCGGCGGGAACCGCGTTGCAGGGCTCGGCTCCCACGGCAACGATTCAGGCGCTCGCTCCTGCCAACACGGCAGCTCCGGCGATCACCGGGACGCCGCAGCAGGGCCTCGTGCTCTCCGTCGGCCAAGGCAGCTGGAGCGGCAGCACGCCGCTCGGCTTCGCCTATCAGTGGCAGCGCTGCGACTCGACCGGCGCGGCGTGCGCGCCGATCGACTTGGCGACCGGCACGGCATATACGCCGGTCTCGGCTGACGTCGGCCACGCGCTGCGCGTGGCCCTGACTGCGAGCAACAGCGGCGGCTCAGCCACGACAGCGTCGGCTGCCACGGCACCGGTCGCGCCGCCGCCCGACCCACCCGCGAGCACCCAGGCGCCGTCGATCACCGGCCTGCCGGTCGACAGTCAGACGCTGACGACCGATGGCGGTAGCTGGAGCGGAACGCCGCCGCTCACCCCGAGCTACCGCTGGCAGCGCTGCGACGCCCTGACCGGCGTTTGCACCGACATCCCGGGCGCGGGTGCCCAGAGCTACAAGCTCGTGTCGGACGACGTCGGCGCGTACATCCAGGTCGTCGTAACCGCCACCAACGTCGCCGGCTCGGCTCTCGCAACCTCGCCGCAGACGGCTGCGATCGCCGCTGTCGCCCCCGTGAACGACACGATGCCGTCGGTTGCCGGCAGCACGATCGACGGCCAGACGCTCACCGCTGCGCCCGGCGCCTGGCACGGCACCGCGCCGATCACGTACGGCTACCAGTGGCGCCGTTGCGACAGCGGCGGCGCCTGCGGGGACATCGGCGGGGCCAGCCAGTGGACCTACACGCTCACGAGCGACGACGTCGGCCAGAAGCTCGTCGTGCGGGTCACCGGAAGCAACCGGGCCTCGGTCGTGAGCGCCGACTCCCCGGCGACGTCGGTGATCGCAGCCGCCGAGCCGGCAAACACGGCGGTGCCGACGATCTCCGGGACGGCGCAGGACGGCGGCACGCTGACTGCAACCTCAGGCAGCTGGACGGGCACGCCCACGATCACCTACGGCTACCAGTGGCGGCGCTGCGACACGAGCGGAGCAGCCTGCGCCGACATCACGGGCGCCACGCAGGCCGCGTACACGGCTGCGCCCGCCGACGTCGGTCGCACTCTCGTGATGCAGGTGACCTCGACGGGTCCCGGTGGCTCCAGCACGGCGTCGTCCGCGGCGAGCGCGACCGTGGCGGCGCTGCCGCCGGCCAACACCGTCGCACCTGCGATCGCCGGCGTGGCCGTCGATGGTCAGACGCTGACGACCGATACGGGCAGCTGGACGGGCACGCCGACCATTGCGTACGCCTCCCAGTGGCAGCGTTGTGACGCCATCACAGGCGTCTGCAACGACATCGCGACGGCGACCGGCCCGAACTACACGCTGGTCTCCGCCGACGTGGGCTACAAGGTCCGCGTCCGCGTGACCGGCTCCAACGCGGGCGGCTCCCTAGCCGCGCTCTCGCTGCAGACGGCGGCCGTGGGGGCCGTCGCGCCGACCAACACGGCGCTGCCGGTGGTGTCCGGCGCTGCGCAGCCGGGCCAGACGCTGACGACCTCGAATGGCAGCTGGAGCGGCACCACGCCCACCTACCGCTACCAGTGGCAGCGCTGCGACAACAAGGGCGCGAACTGCGCGAACATCACCAACCAGACGGCGAGCACCTACGTGGTCGCCTCCGGCGACCAGGGCTCGACGTTGAGCGCGGCCGTGACGGCGACCAACTCCGCCGGCAACGCCACGGCCAACTCGGCCACGACCGCGGTCGTCACGCTGTCGGCGCCCGTCAACACGGCGCTGCCGACGATCGCGGGCACCGCCCGCGACGGCCAGACGTTGTCCGCCGCCAACGGGACATGGACGGGCGCGAGCTCGTTTGCCACTCAGTGGCGCCGCTGTGACGCCGCGGCCGCGAACTGCGCTGACATCACCGGGGCGACTGCAAACACCTACTCGCTCGTCGCTGCCGACGTTGGCTCGACCGTGCGGGCGGTCGTCACCGCTACGAACACCGGTGGCAGCACATCTGCGACGTCCGCCCAGACCGCCGTCGTGGCAGCCGTTGCGCCCGCTAACACTGCGCCCCCGGCCGTTAGTGGGACGGCCCGCGACGGCCAGGTGCTCACCGCCACGAGCGGCAACTGGACGGGGACCGCGCCGACGCTCGGCTACCAGTGGCGCCGCTGCGACACGGCCGGTGCGAACTGCGCCGACATCGCGACGGCGACAGCCACGACGTACACGCTCACGCCCAACGACGTCGGCAGCACCGTGCGCGCGCAGGTCACCGCCAGCAACCCGGCTGGGTCGGCCGTCGCGGCGTCAGCGGCGACGCCGGTCGTGGCTGCGCTGCCGCCGGCCAACAGCGTGCCCCCAACGATCAGCGGCTCCACACAACAGGGCCAGACGCTCACGGTGGTGAAGGGAACCTGGACCGGCACCGCGCCGAGCTTCGCCTACCAGTGGCGGCGCTGCGACACGAGCGGCGGGACGTGCGCGGACGTGAGCGGTGCCACCTCGACGACCTATGCGCTCGACACGCCCGACGTCGGGAAGACGTTGAGGGTCGTCGTGACCGGGTCCAACTCGGCCGGCAGCACTCCTGCGACCTCGTCCGCGACGGCAGTGGTCAGCGCGAGCGGCGTCGACCCGGTGATCGCGACCGCCGGCGACATCGCCTGCGACCCGGCGCAGCCGAACTTCAACAGCGGCCTCGGCAAGAACGGCAATTGCGCGCAGAAGGCAACGTCGGACCTGATGGTCAACAAGGGCTACGCGGCGGTTCTTCCACTCGGTGACAACCAGTACTACTGCGGCGCCTACGACGCCTTCATGGGCTCCTACGACCTGAGCTGGGGTCTGCTCAAGCCGATCACGCATCCCGTGCCAGGCAACCACGAGTACCTGACTCATGGCGGCACAGAGCCGTACACCGCCTGTGATACGACCAACGCAGGCGCGGCGGGTTATTTCCGGTACTTCGGCTCGGCCGCGGGTGCGCAGGGGGGCGGGTACTACGCCTACGACGTGGGGAGCTGGCGCCTGATCGCGCTCAACTCGAATTGCACTGACGCCGGTGGATGCGGCACCGGCAGCCCCCAAGGCAAGTTCCTCGCCGCCGAGCTGGCGGCCCACCCGACCGGCTGCACTCTCGCCTACTGGCACATCCCGCTCTACAGCTCCGGCGGACGCGCGAGCCCGAACTCGAAGGCGCTCTGGACGCAGCTCTACAACGGGAACGCCGACCTGGTGCTCAGCGCGCACGACCATCTCTACGAGCGCTTCGCGCCACAGGACGATTCAGGCAACCTGAACACGGCGCGGGGGCTGCGGGAGTTCGTGGTCGGTACGGGCGGTGCCAACCACACCTCGCTCGCCTCGCTCCAGCCGAACAGCGAGATCATCAACGACCAGACCTACGGGATCCTCGAGCTCACGCTCCATCCGAACAGCTACGACTGGAAGTTCCGCCCGATCGCCGGCCAGACGTTCACGGACGCCGGTACGACCGCTTGCCACTGACGAGCGGAGGGGCCGTTCGGTCCAGGTCGGGTGCGCCGCCATCGCGTCGTGCGAAGCCCCCACGCCGCACGGCAGGCATCGTAGAGATGCGTGCCCCATTTGTGGGCTTCGCTCAACAGTGGGGCCCCGCCGACGCGGGGTCCCGAACGTTTACGGCGTCAGGCAGTTCACGCAGGTTCCGGGCTCGGGGGACAGTCCAGCCGCGACCCTGCTTACAATTCCAACTTCGTTCTCGGCCCGAAGCCGCCACGGGGCGTGTTCTCAGGCCGGGGTGTTCGCACCTCAACCCCGACCTTCATGTTCGATCACCAGCGACCCGCGGCCGCAGGCCTCTACGACCCGAGTTTCGAACACGATGCGTGCGGCATCGGAGCTGTGGCGCGCCTGGACAACCAGCGCGAGCACGCGGTCATCGAGCGCGCGCTCGACGTCCTCTTCCGCCTCGAGCACCGCGGTGCCGTCGGCTCGGAGGTGGATACGGGGGACGGTGCAGGAATCCTCTTCCAGGTCCCCGACGAGTTCTTCCGCGGCGTGCTCGACTTCGAGCTGCCGCCCCAGGGCCGCTACGGCGTCGGCATGGTCTTCCTGCCGACTGACGAGGTCGCGCGCGGGGAGATGGAAGCGCTCGTGGACCAGGTCGTGACCGAAGAGGGGCAGACGCTCCTGGGATGGCGGGACGTGCCGGTCGACAAGAAGGTCCCGGGCCCGAGCGCGGCCGAGGTCATGCCGGTCGTCCGCCAGATGTTCGTCGGCTCGACGCTGCCGGAGGACGCCGACGAGCTCGCCTTCGAGCGCCGGCTCTACGTGATCCGCCGTGTGATCGAGGACCGGGCGGGGGCCGCGCTGGTCTTTCCGAGCTTCAGCTCGCGCACCATCGTCTACAAGGGCATGCTCACCAGCCCGCAGGTCCCCGCCTTCTACCCGGACCTGAACGACGAGCGCGTGAAGAGCTCGGTGGCGCTGGTGCACTCGCGCTTCTCGACCAACACCTTCCCCAGCTGGGAGCTGGCCCACCCGTACCGGCTCATCTGCCACAACGGCGAGATCAACACCGTCAAGGGCAACGTCAACTGGATGCGGGCGCGCGAGTCCGAGCTCGCGTCGGAGCTGTTCGGCGACGACATCGAGAAGATCCTCCCGGTGGTGCGGCCCGGCGGGTCGGACTCGGCGAACTTCGACAACGTCCTCGAGCTGCTCACGCTCAGCGGCCGCAGCCTGCCGCACGCGCTGATGATGATGATCCCGGAGGCGTGGGAGGACCGGCGCGACATGCCGGAGTGGCTGCGTGAGTTCTACGCCTACCACTCGTGCCTGATCGAGCCGTGGGACGGCCCGGCGTCGGTGGCCTTCTGCGACGGGCGCGTGATCGGCGCGACGCTCGACCGCAATGGCCTGCGTCCGGGTCGCTGGCAGCTGACAACGGATGGCTACGTCGTGCTGGCATCCGAGACCGGCGTACTCGAGTACCCGGGCGACGAGATCGTCGCGAAGGGCCGCCTCGCGCCGGGCAAGATCTTCTACGTCAACCTCGAGACCGGCCGCATCGTCGAGGACGGCGAGATCAAGCACGAGGTAGCCACGCAGCAGCCGTATGGGCGCTGGTACCGCGACCACTCAGTCCACCTGGACGATCTGCCTGACAGGGCGCCCGACCACGCACCCGGCGACCCGCTGCTCACACGTCAGCTGCTGTTCGGATACACGCAGGAGGACCTGCGGATCACGCTCGCGCAGATGGGCGGCGCCAAGGCCGAGGAGCCGCTCGGCTCCATGGGCAACGACATGGCGCTGGCGGTCCTCTCCGAGCAGGGCCCGCCGCTCTACAACTATTTCAAGCAGCTGTTCGCGCAGGTCACCAACCCGCCGATCGACCCGATCCGCGAGAAGGTGGTCATGTCGCTGTCAGCCGGCGTCGGCGCGGAGCGCAACCTGCTTGCCGAGACGCCGGAGCACGCGCACCAGCTCGAGATCTCGGAGCCGGTCCTCACGAACGCCGACCTCGAGAAGATCCGCCAGGTCGACCACGATGTCTTCTGCGCGCGGACGCTCGACACGACCTGGCCGGTCAGTGACGGCGTCGAGGGTCTGAAGAGGGCGATGGACCGTCTCTGCGACGAGGCCGACGCCGCTCTCGCCGAAGGCGTGAACATCCTGATCCTTTCGGACCGCGCCGTGGGCGAGCAGCGCGTGCCGGTCCCGGCTCTGCTGGCGACCGCCGGCGTGCATCACCACCTCGTCCGCAACGGCACGCGCTTGAAGTGCGGCCTGATCGTCGAGTCCGGCGAGCCGCGCGAGGTCCACCAGTTCTGCTGCCTGATCGGCTACGGCGCGTCCGCCGTCAATCCCTACCTGGCGTTCGAGACGCTGCAGGGGATGATCGACGAGCGCAAGCTGCCCGGCGTCGAGGACATGTTCACCGCCGAGCACAACATGATCAAGGCGGCCGGCAAGGGCATCCTCAAGACGATCTCGAAGATGGGCATCTCGACCGTGCGCAGCTACTGCGGCGCTCAGATCTTCGAGGCCGTCGGCCTGGACGAGTCGTTCGTCGACCAGTACTTCACGGGCACGACCTCGCGCATCGGCGGGATCGGCCTGGACGTCCTCGCGGTTGAGGCGCTCCGTCGTCACCGCCGCGCCTACCCGGAGATCCGCACGTCCGATCGCGTGCCGGTCGGCGGCCAGCACCAGTGGCGCCGCGGCGGCGAGCATCACCAATGGAGCCCGGATGTGGTGGCAACGCTTCAGCACGCCACGCGGCATGGCGGCCAGAACGCGTACGAGGAGTACTCGCGCATGGTCAACGAGGAGGCCGCGCGGAAGGCCACGATCCGCGGCTTGCTCGACTTCAACTTCCCGGCCGAGACCGTCCCGCTCGAGGAGGTCGAGGAGGCGAAGGAGATCGTCCGCCGCTTCGCCACGGGCGCGATGTCACTCGGCTCGCTGTCGCGCGAGGCGCACGAGACGCTCGCGATCGCGATGAATCGCCTGGGCGGCAAGTCGAACACGGGCGAGGGCGGGGAGGACCCGTCCCGCTTCAAGCCGGACCCGAACGGCGACCTGCGCCGCTCCGCGATCAAGCAGGTCGCCTCGGGCCGCTTCGGCGTCACGATCGAGTATCTGGTCAATGCCGACGAGCTGCAGATCAAGATGGCGCAGGGTGCGAAGCCGGGCGAGGGCGGCCAGCTTCCCGGCCACAAGGTCGACGACTACATCGCGTTCATCCGGCACTCCACGCCGGGCGTCGGCCTGATCTCACCGCCGCCGCACCACGACATCTACTCGATCGAAGACCTCAAGCAGCTGATCTTCGACCTGCGCTGCTCGAACCCGAGCGCGCGCATCTCGGTCAAGCTCGTCTCGGAGGTCGGTGTCGGCACGGTCGCGGCCGGGGTCGCGAAGGCGAACTCGGACCATGTCGTGATCGCGGGCTACGACGGCGGCACCGGCGCGTCGCCGGTCTCGTCGATCCACCACGCCGGCGTGCCGTGGGAGATCGGCCTGGCCGAGACCCAGCAGACGCTCGTGCTGAACAAGCTGCGTGACCGCATCACGGTGCAGACCGATGGCCAGCTGAAAACCGGCCGCGACGTCGTGATCGCTGCGCTGCTCGGAGCCGAAGAGTTCGGCTTCTCGACGGCGCCGCTCATCACCATGGGCTGCATCTACATGCGCGCGTGCCATCTGAATACGTGCCCGGTTGGCATCGCGACGCAGGACGAGGAGCTGCGCAAGCGCTTCCGCGGGCAGCCCGAGAACGTCGTCAACTTCTTTTTCATGCTCGCGGAGGAGGTGCGCCGGCACATGGCGCAGCTCGGGGTCCGCAAGTTCGACGACCTGATCGGCCGCGTCGACCTGCTGCAGACGCGTGAGGCGATCGAGCACTGGAAGGCGAAGGGCGTCGACCTGACGAAGCTGCTGGCCCCGCCGACGGCCGCGCCGGAAATCCCGCGCCGGCGTGTCCGCCCACAGGACCCGGTGCTGGACGACCACCTCGATCACACGCTGATCAAGCAGGCCGAGCCGGCGCTCGAGCGGGGCGAACGTGTGTATATCGAGACGCGCGTTGTGAACGCGCAGCGCACGGTCTGCGGCCTCCTGTCCGGCGAGATCGCGCGCCGATACGGCGCCGAGGGCCTGCCCGAGGACACGATCAACATCACCGCCCATGGGTCGGGCGGCCAGAGCTTCGGCGCGTGGCTCGCGCCGGGCGTGACGATCACGCTGTTCGGCGACGCGAACGACTACACCGGCAAGGGCATGTCGGGCGGCGTGCTGGCTGTGCGCCCGCCCAAGGACGCCGCCTACAAGGCCGAGGAGAACGTGATCGTCGGCAACACGCTGCTGTACGGCGCCACAGCCGGCAAGGCGTACTTCCGCGGGCTCGCCGGCGAGCGCTTCGGGGTACGCAACTCCGGCGTGCATGCCGTCGTCGAAGGCGTTGGCGACCACGGCTGCGAGTACATGACCGGCGGTCGCGTGGTGGTTCTGGGCCCGACGGGGCGCAACTTCGCGGCCGGCATGTCGGGCGGCATCGCGTACGTGCTCGACAAGTCCGGCACCTTCCACGAGCGCTGCAACATGGGCGTCGTCGACCTCGAGACGCCGAGCGCTGACGACTTCGCCGAGATCCGCTCGATGGTCGAGCAGCACCTCGAGCACACCGATTCGGCCGTTGCCAAGGACGTCCTCGACAACTGGCGCCTCTACGAGCGCGCCTGGGTGAAGGTCATGCCGCAGGACTTCAAACGCGTGCTGGCCGAGCGCGAAGAGAAGCACGCGAGCTCGGTGCGAGAGATGCAGCTGTCCCCGGACGGCAGCTCGCCGATGGAGTCCGGCCACGGGATCGCGGGGGTTCCGGACCATGGGTGAGCTCGGCGGCTTCCTGCGGATCCACCGCGTCAACTACCAGAAGCGCCCGATCGATCAGCGGGTGCGTGACTTCAAGGAGTACACCGAGCCGCTGCCCGAGGAGGGCATGCGCGAGCAGGGCGCGCGCTGCATGGACTGCGGCATCCCGTTCTGCCACTCCGGCTGTCCTCTGGGCAACCTGATCCCGGACTGGAACGACGCCGTCTATCGCGGCAAGTGGGACGAGGCGCTGGCGGTGTCGCGCCAGACGAACAACTTCCCCGAGTTCACCGGCCGTATCTGCCCGGCGCCGTGCGAAGCGGCATGCGTGCTCGACATCAACGACGATCCGGTGACGATCAAGATGATCGAGCAGGCGATCTCCGATCGCGCCTGGGCGGAAGGCTGGATGAAGCCGCGGCCGCCCGCGGTGCGCTCCGGCAATAAGGTCGCGGTCGTCGGCTCCGGTCCGGCGGGCCTGGCTGCCGCCGCAGAGCTCAACTACTACGGCCACGAGGTCACGTTGTTCGAGCGCAACGACAACGTCGGCGGCCTGCTGCGCTACGGCATCCCCGACTTCAAGCTCGAGAAATGGCTTGTCGAGCGGCGCGTAGACCTGATGGCCGCGGAGGGCGTGCAGTTCCGCACGGGCGTGAACGTGGGCGTCGACATCTCGGCGGACGAGCTGATGGAGCGGTTCGACGCGGTCGTGCTGTCGATCGGCTCCACGATCCCGCGCGACCTGCCGGTGCCGGGGCGCGAGCTCGACGGCGTGCACTTCGCGATGGAGTACCTCGAGATGCGCAACCGCTGGGTGTCCGGCGAGTACGGCGACGCGGACACGCCGATCTCGGCCGCCGGCAAGCACGTCGTGATCATCGGCGGCGGCGACACCGGCGCGGACTGCCTGGGCAACTCGCACCGCCAGGGCCCGGCGTCGATCACGCAGTTCGAGCTATTGCCCGAGCCGCCGGTCAATCGGCCCGACGACCTGACGCCGTGGCCGCGCTGGCCGCTGATCATGCGCACCTCCGGCGCGCACGAGGAGGGCGGTGCGCGTCGCTTCAGCGTCATGACGACCGAGTTGGCCGGCGAAAACGGCAAGGTCAAGGTCCTGCGCGGCCACGAGGTCGGCGCGCCGCCGACGTTCGAGAAGATCGAGGGCTCGGAGTTCGAGATCCCAGCCGAGCTGGTGCTGCTGGCGATGGGCTTCCTGCACCCACAGGCGGAGGGAATCGTCGAGGGCCTCGGCCTCGAGCTCGACCCGCGCGGCAACATCGCCGACAGCGACTGGGCGACCTCGCGCGACGGCGTGTTCGCGTGCGGCGACGCCCGCCGCGGCCAGTCACTGGTCGTCTGGGCCATCTCCGAAGGCCGCCAGTGCGCGGGCGCCGTGGACCGCTGGCTCGAGGAGCAAGAAGCCGGCGGCGAACTAGACCTGGTAGCGCTCGCTCGCTGAGGTGGACTCGAGGAGCATGCGGCTCCGCGAGCGTTTAACCGCACGCAGCCCGGATTCCCGGTGAATACATCGAGTGGTCAGTTAAGGGGCCTATGGACCCCTTAAGTGCCCAGTCGATCGGCAGCCGAGCCAGGTGTCGCATCGAGTGGTCACATATGTGGCCTATAGGCCCCTTAAGTGACCAGTCGATCTCGATCCGGCCGTCGCTGCGCCGCGCGACCCGGCGCGCCCGCCCGGCGCACCACCCTTGGTCCCGCAGTTCACAAGCGTCCAGGAACCTGCGCCCCCCGGCGACAGGACCCGTTCCACGAACTTGATTTGCGCGACAACGCGCGGATACGTTGCCTCCCACAACCACGCGAGGAGGCATGGATGGCGACGGCTATGACCAGCGAGCACGAGCGCGAGGCGGTCGCGCGCGTCAACGATTCTGGGCGCCAGCCGGTTGTGTTCGTCCATGGGCTATGGCTGCTGCCGAGCAGCTGGGATCGCTGGGCCGAGCTCTTCGCGGGCGCCGGCTACGCGACGCTCCAGCCCGGGTGGCCGGATGACCCTGAGACCGTCGAAGAGGCGAAGGCGAACCCCGAGGTCTTCGCCCGCAAGACGGTCGGCCAGATCGCCGACCACTACGCCCAGGTCATCGGCGAGCTCGAGCGCAAGCCGGCAGTGGTCGGCCACTCGTTCGGTGGCCTGCTCGCGCAGATAATCGCCGGCCGCGGCTTGTCGACAGCATCGGTGGCCATCTCGCCGGCCCCGTTCCGCGGGGTGCTGCCGCTGCCGATCTCCGCGCTGCGCTCGGCGACGCCGGTGCTGAGCAACCCGGCGAACCGCCACCGCGCCGTCCCGCTCACCTACGACCAGTTCCGCTACGCGTTCGCGAACGCCGTTGCCGAGGACGAGGCGAAGGCCCTCTACGAGACCTACTCCGTGCCGGGCTCGGGTGCGCCGATCTTCCAGGCCGCGACCGCGAACCTGAACCCGTGGACCGAGGCCAAGGTCGACACGAAAAACCCCGCACGCGGCCCGCTGCTGATCATCTCGGCCGACAGCGACCACACCGTGCCGTGGGCGATCGCGAACGCGTCCTTCAAGAAGCAGCAGCACAACGAGGGGGTCACCGAGATCGTCAAGCTCGAGGGCCGCGGCCATGCGCTGACGATCGACAGCGGCTGGGAAGGGGTCGCCCAGAAGGCGCTCGAGTTCGTGCAGCGCTTCGTCCCCGCGGACTAGCCGCACACTGGGTCGCGCGCCGAATCACGATCATCCCGACGTGGCAACGGCAGCAATAGATCGGACCGCTCTCGCCGATCTGGAGGCCCGCTTTTTCGGCATGCTCGTCGGACGGGACCACCCCGCTTACGACGAGCATCGGGCGATCTGGAACGGCTCGATCGACCGCCGGCCGGCGCTGATCGCGCGCTGCGCCGGCGAGGATGATGTGGCGGCGTCGGTTGCGTTCGGACGACGCACGGGCCTTCCGGTCGCAGTCCGCAGCGGCGGGCACAGCTTCCCGGGCCTGTGCACATGTGACGACGGCCTCGTGATCGACACCAGCTTGATGAAGGCGATCGAAGTCGATCCGGACACCGCGACAGTGCGAGCCCAGGCCGGCGTCCTTCTCGGCGAGCTCGACCAGGCCACCCAGTCGCTTGGAATGGCGGTGCCGGCCGGCATCGTCACCCACACCGGCCTCGCCGGGCTGACGCTCGGGGGTGGCATCGGCTGGCTGCAACGCAAGTACGGGTTGACTGTCGATCAGCTGCTGTCCGTGCGAGTCGTGACGGCCGATGGCCGGCACGTGACCGCTTCGCCCGACGAGAACGCGGACCTGTTCTGGGGGATCCGTGGTGCCGGGACGAACTTCGGCGTCGTGACCGAGTTCGAATTCCGCCTCAACCCGCTCGGACCGGAGGTGCTTGCCGGGGCGGTCGTGTGGCGGACACAGGACTCGCCGGAGGTGATGCGGTTCTACCGCGACTGGATCGAGGACGTGCCGGACGAGCTCACGACGATTGTGATGCACCGGCGCGCCCCCGCCCTTCCTGCGCTGCCGCCGGACCTCCACGGGGAGCCAGTCGTGATGGTCGGCTGCTGCTTCGCCGGCCCGGTCGAGGAGGGGGAGAGGGTGCTCGAACCGCTGCGCCGGTTCGGCCGTCCGGCGGCCGATCTCTGCCGGCCCAAGCCGTTCGTAGAGCATCAGGCGATGTTCGACGCGACCTTCCCGCACGGGCGCTGGTACTACTTCCAGTCGCGCGACGTCCAGCGGCTCAGCGACGAGCTCATCGACGTCACGGCCGAGCACATGCTGCGGATCGAGTCGCCGCACTCGGGCTCGCCGATCTTCCACCTCGGCGGCGCGGTCGCGCTTGCCGACACCGGCGAGACCGCCTTCAGCGGTCGGTCGGCGGGTCACACGATCAACGTCAACGGCGTCTCGGAGACGGCCGAGGGCTTCGACGCCGAGCGCGAATGGGTCCGCAGCTACTGGCAGGCGCTAGAGCCTTACGGTGTCGGCGTCTACGTCAACTTCCTGATGGACGAGGGCGAGGCGCGCGTCCGCGCCGCGTACGGCAAGGACAAGTACGACCGCCTGCGCGCGCTGAAGCGCGAGTGGGATCCGGACAACCTCTTCCACCTGAACCAGAACATCCCGCCGACCGCCTGACGCATCGCTTCGCCGCCGAGCGGGAAGATTCAGTGTGTGTCGATTGCCGTTGGTCCGCACATCGCGCGCGCCTCGATCGAGCGCATCCGCGGCGAGGCGCGCGAGCGCGTCGAGGACGAGCTCGCGATCGAGGAGCCGCTCGAGATCCGCGTTGACGGCGCTGCGCTCGCGGTCACGATGCGCACGCCGGGCGAGGACGACGAGCTCGCCGTGGGCTTCCTGGCCGGGGAAGGCCTGATCGAGAGCCGCAGCGACGTGCAGTCGGTCGGGCCGCCCGAGGATCTGGCCGGCAACACCATCGACGTCCGCACGACCAACGGTCTGCGCCGCAACCCCGGCGCCCGCAGCTTCTACACGACCTCGTCGTGCGGCGTCTGCGGAAAGGGCGCGCTCGACTCGGTGCGCGTCGACGCCGGAGAAGCGCCACCCGCGGCGGCCGTCACCCGTGAGCTCGTGCTGGAGGCGCCGGACCGCGCCCGCTCCGAGCAGCACGCCTTCGAGCGCACCGGGGGCCTACACGCGACTGCGCTGTTCGATGCAGACACGGGCGAGCTGGTCGTCGTGCGTGAAGACGTCGGCCGCCACAACGCAATGGACAAGGCGATCGGCTCACAGCTCCTCGCAGGCCGTTACCCCCTGCCCGGCATCGTCGCCTGCGTGAGCGGCCGCGCCTCGTTCGAGCTCGTCCAGAAAGCAGCGGTTGCCCGCCTCGTCGGCCTGGTCGCGGTGGGCGCGCCGTCGAGCCTCGCCGTCGAGCTCGCGCGCGAGCGGCATATGTTGCTGTGCGGCTTCGTCAAGCGCGACTCTTTCAACCTCTACTCGGGTACGTTGCACATGTGAGCGAGCTCGAGGCCCTCGCCGAGGAGCTGGGGCTATCGCCAACTGAGTTCGGTTCGCTCGGGAATTACCGGCAAACCGACGTGGCCGAGGCCACAAGCGACTCGCTTCAACTGTTCCTCCGGGACATCTCGCAGCGGCCACTGTTGACCGGGGCCGAGGAGATCGAGTTGGCCAAGCGCATCGAGCGCGGCGACACTGCGGCGAAGAACCGCATGATCGAGTCGAACCTGCGGCTGGTCGTATCGAACGCGAAGCGCTACCGCGGCCTCGGGCTGCCGTTCCTCGACCTGATCCAGGAGGGAATCATCGGCTTGATCCGCGCCGTCGAGAAGTTCGACCACCGGCGTGGATTCAAGTTCTCCACGTACGCCACCTGGTGGATCCGCCAGGCGATGCAGCGCGCGCTGCAGCAACAGTCGCGCACGATCCGGATCCCGGTCCACGTGGGCCAGGAGCTCTCCCGGGTGCGCGCTGCCGAGCGCCGGCTGGCCGTTGAGCTCGGGCGCGACGCGACCCCCGAGGAGGTCGCCAAGGCGGTCGGGATGACGGTCCCGCAGCTCGAGGAGCTGCGGTCGGCCGAGCGCATCCCGGTCAGCCTCGAGGCACGGGTCGGCTCGGAAGGCGACACCGAGCTCGGCGCGCTACTGCCACAGGACGGGCCGTCGCCGTTCGACGAGCTGGAGGTCGAGCTCGCGGAGACCTCGATCCGCAAGGCGCTGAAACGGCTTGACGCGCGTGGGCGGCAGGTGATCGAGCTGCGCTTCGGGCTGGACGGCGGCGAGCCGCTGCCGCTGCGCGAGGTGGCCAAGCGCATGAACCTGTCCGCCGAGGGGGTAAGGAAGCTCGAGCGGCGCGCGCTCCAGATGCTGGCCGAAGAGCGCGAGTTGCAGGCGTTATCCGCCTGACATTAAGCACCCCGGTCGACAGGTGTTGCAACCTTTTTCGGGGTACACGTTTACCGGGGCGGGTGATTGGCGACACTCCTTGTAGAGGGATGGGGAGTACTACCGCTAACACTCAGGCCGAGGCCTACTGCCCGCACTGCTTCCTGCGAGTCGAGCAGAACGTCGGCGAGAGCTGGCCACCGAGCGCCACCCGCTGTCCACACTGCCGGCTGCTGATCGGCCCGGGTCGGGCGCGCCCGACCGCGGAGGCCAATCCTGGCGCGCGTGGCAGCGCAGCCGGCGTCTTCGCTCACCAGGCGAAGCGCGAGGACGGCGAGAACGTATCGCAGGACGAGATCCGCGAGGCGATCCGCCGCGTTGCCGACGAACTTGGCTCTCGGCCCGAGCGGCTGCTGATGGTCGACTACCAGCAGCGCGCCAGCACCGACAACAGCCTCCCGAGCCTGAGCGACGTGTTCTCCGCCTTCGGCAGCTGGAAGCGGGCGCGGCGCGAAGCCGCGATCTGAGCGGCGGAGCCCTGGACGTGGCGGCCACGCGGGTCGCAGGCGTCTCTGACGGGGAACTCCTTCGCCGCTACCACAAGCACGGCGACGTCGCGGCGCGGCAGGAGCTGATCGAACGCCACGTCGACTTCGTTCGGCGGCTGGCCCAGCGATACGCACGCCGCGGCGAGCAGCTGGAGGACCTGACGCAGGTCGGCTGCGTAGGCCTGATCAAGGCGATCGACCGCTTCGACGGCAGCTTCGGCGCAAGCCTCACGACCTATGCCGCGCCGAACATTCTCGGGGAGATCAAGCGCCACTTCCGCGATCGCGGCTGGTCGGTGCGCGTCCCGCGCGAGATCCAGGAGCTCAACGTCAAGCTCACGCGCGTAGTCGACACCCTGACCACCAAGCTCGGGCGCTCCCCAAGCGTCGACGAGCTCGCCGCCGAGACCGGGGCAACCACCGAGCAGGTGCTCGAAGCGCTCGAGTCCTCCTCGGCCTACTCGGCGCTGTCGCTGTCAGAGGGGCCGGATCCGGACGAGGAGGGCGGCGGCCCGATGGAGACGCTCGGGGAGGACGACCAAGCGTTCGAGCAGTCCGAGCAGCGGATCACGCTCGCCAGCGGGATCCAGCGGCTGCCCGCGCGGGAGCGAACGATCCTGCATCTGCGGTTCTTCGAGGGCCTCACGCAGTCGGAGATCGCTGAGCGGATCGGGATCTCTCAGATGCACGTCTCGCGCCTGATCCGGAACTCGCTGACCCGCATGCGCCGCGAGCTCGAGTCCGGCGAGTCCTCCGCCGGTCCTCCTGGGTAGGATCCCCGCCCGCATGGAGATAGTCGGCTTCCTCGCGCCGTGGATCCTGGTCGGGATCGCGGTCGTCTTCATCTCTTTCTCGGGTGGCCCAGGTCAGGCGCGCGAGGCGTACATGACGCGCGGGCGCCGGACCTTCGCGCTGCTGATCGTCCTGATCTACATCGGAATCGGGATCGCCGTGCCGGCGGTCGTGATTGCGTCGCGCGGCACGCGGATGGGCAATGACTCCACCCTGTCGCAAAAGTTGGTGCGCGACCAGTCGGCCTCCATTCAGAACGGCCGGACGCTCTTCATCGAGAGCTGCGCGGCGTGCCATACGCTGGCGGCTGTCAACGCGCGTGGGATCACCGGGCCGGACCTCGACAACATCGGGGCGGTCACGCCGCCACGTGTCCTAAGCGCGATCAAGATCGGGGGAACCGGTCAGATGCGGATGCCGGCGGGGCTGCTGCAGAGCCAGAACGCGCAGGACGTGGCCAACTTCGTCTCCTCCGTCGCGGGCAAGTAGCCGGAATCCCGCCGCCGACGTTATCCGGCGACGTTGTTACAGTGCACCAACGCCGAGGTCCTGCGCGCGCGCAGGGCACGGGGGAACCAGTTAGGCCCATCCGGGCCGGGGGCGAATCGCCGCGACTTGCGGCGTAGCGCAAGTCGCGCGAGCCCGACAGCTAACTCCGTAGGCCGAGGAAACGCAGATGCGGCAGGCTCAAGCCCGCAAAGTCAGAGACGCATATCTGGACGCCCCGAGGCGCTCCGAGCGCCACCTGCGCGTGGTGGAGGACGCCGCCATCGCGGATCCGGGAACTCTGCGCGTAGCAGACCTGAACGAGCCGCGCGTCGTCGAGGACCTGCGCGTCGAGGCGCCGGCCGTTGAGATCCCTGACTGGGCCGAGCCGTTCGCGGATCCCCGCTGGGACGATCGCCTCGGCTCGGCCGACTACGAGGAGCGCGACGGGCGTCGCACCGTGCTCGTCACGGGGCGCCCGGAGGGCAAGGCGCTTCCGCGCCGCGACGGCATCCCCGGCTCGACGGCTCGCATGCGCCGCCAGACGCCGACACGCGCGCGCCTGGCCGGTCGTCCTGACCGCGTGGCGCTGTGGGCGGTCGCGCTCGGGCTCCTGATGGCGGCGATGGCCGGCTTCACCGGTAACGGCCACAGCCACTCCTCGTCGCACGCGCCCGCTGAGCCGAATCCGGCCCAGTTCCTTTCGCGCTAGTTCCGGGCTTTCACAGCCAATTCACGCGAGCCTGCGGGTCTCCGGCTATTGATCCGGTGTTTGCACCTTTTCGTATACTTACTGACCGTAAGCACCTAATCGAAAGTGAAGTAATGAAGACGAAGGAGAGCAGGTTCCAGGTCCACGACGAGTTGACCGCTCCGGAGCGCAGCCTTCCGGTCCTCAAGGGCGCGCTCGCCGCCGGCGGCCAGCTGTCGAACTTCATCGGGGTGCTCGCAGGTTCGCCCGCAGCGCTGCGGGCGTACGCGCGGTTTCGGTCGGAGCTGCGCCACGGCACCCTGCCGCTGAAGACCCAGCAGCGCATCGGCCTCGGCGTCGCGCAGTTCCAGGGCAACGAGTACGCACAACAGCTGCTCCAGCGCACCGCTCGCGAAGCCGGGCTCGGCCTGGACGAGATCGCCCTGGCGAAGGAGTTCGACTCGCACGACGCCAAGGAGGCGGCCCTGCTGCGCTTCATAAAGGTCCTGGTCGAGACCGACGAGACGCCGGCGCTCCACCTCCACGAGGAGGCACGCGAGGCGGGCTGGAGCGACGACCAGATCCTCGAGGCCGTCGCGCACGTGTCGCTGGCGACCTTCACCAACCTCATCACGCGAGCGGGCAACGTGCCGGCAGACGGGTCCTCTGAGGGCGCTCGCCTGCTCCACGCGGCGTAGGTACTACGATTTTGTCCATGGGGGAGGTACTGCAGCGCGAAGCGTGCTGCTCGCTCTATCACCAAGCCATCGAGCTGGTCGGCAAACGATGGACGGGAGCGATCGTCGCGGTGCTACTCGAGGGCCCGGCGCGCTTCTCGGAGATAAAGGACTGCGTCCCGGATCTGTCCGACCGCCTGCTGTCTGAACGGCTGAAGGAGCTCGAATCGCAGGGAATCGTCGATCGGCTCGTGATCGACGGAAATCCTCCGCGGGTCCAGTACCTGCTGACCGCGAAGGGCATGGCACTGGAGCCCGCGCTCGACTCACTGAAGTCGTGGGCGCGCGAGTGGTTGGACTGACGGGCCAATGACAGGGGGCGTGCGGTCCCCTTAGTCTCCGCGCATGCCCAGCAACGAGCAGCCGCAGTCGGTCGACGACGTCAAGGCCCTTGTCGACGACCACGACATCCGCTTCATCCGCTTTTGGTTCACCGACATCCTGGGCCAGCTGAAGAGCTTCTCGATCAACAAGGAGGAGCTCGACGACGCCTTCGAGGGCGGGATGGGCTTCGACGGCAGCTCGATCACCGGCTTCAACGCGATCGAGGAGTCGGACATGATCGCGATGCCGGACGCGCGGACGTTCGCGATCCTGCCCTGGCGCCCGGAGGAGAGCGGCGTGGGCCGCGTCTTCTGCGACATCGTCACACCGGACCGCCAGCCCTACGAGGGCGACCCGCGTCACGTGCTGCGGCGCGCGCTGCAGCGCGCTGCCGAGATGGGCTTCGACGCCTTCAACGTCGGCCCGGAGCTCGAGTTCTTCCTCTTCCGCGACGACCGCTCCACCGAGGTGCTCGACCGCGGCGGCTACTTCGACCTGACCACGCTCGACGCCGGGTCGGACGTGCGCCGCGACATCGTCTTGGCGCTCGACCGGCTTGGCATCCACGTGGAGTACACCCACCACGAGGTCGGCCCGTCGCAGCACGAGATCGACATGCGCTACGCCGACGCGCTGAAGATGGCCGACGACTGCATGACCTACCGGATCACGGTCAAGGAGTACGCGATGAAGTACGGCTGGCATGCCACGTTCATGCCGAAGCCGATCTTCGGCGAGAACGGCTCGGGCATGCACACGCATCAGTCGCTGTTCAAGGGCGGCCGCAACGCGTTCTACGACGCGGATGACCAGTACTTCCTCTCCGACACCGCGAAGTGCTTCATCGCCGGCCAGCTCAAGCACGCGCGCGAGGTGTCGTCGATCTTCGCCCAGTGGGTGAACTCCTACAAGCGCCTGGTGCCGGGGTACGAGGCGCCCGTGTACTGCGCGTGGTCGCGACGCAACCGCTCGGCGCTCGTGCGCGTGCCGCTCTACCACCCGGGCAAGGAGCAGGCGACGCGGATGGAGCTGCGCTGTCCGGATCCGGCGTGCAACCCGTACCTGACATTCGCGGCGCTGCTCATGGCCGGGCTCGAGGGGATCGAGAAGGGCTACGAGCTGCCCGAGCCGATGGAGAAGAACCTGTACCACCTGTCCCCCGACGAGCGGAAGCGCCTCGGGATCGAGCAGCTGCCGGAGACGCTCGGCGAGGCGATCGAGCTGACCGCCGAGTCGGAGCTGATACTGCGGACGCTCGGCGAGCACATGTTCAACCGCTACGTCGAGATCAAGCGGCAGGAGTGGGAGCAGTACCGGGTGCAGGTCTCCCAGTGGGAGCTGGACCGGTACCTATCCGTGCTCTAGGACACCGGCCTTCGGCCTCTATTACCGGCCTCCGGCCTAGCGACGGCGAGCGGCGCGGAACTCGTCGATCGAGAGGAGCTCTGCGTCCTCGCGCAGCGGTGCGAGCTCGCTGCACCCGATCGGTGCCTCAGCGTCCGGCTCCACCTGGAAGGCGCCGAGCGAGCGCTGCGTGCGCACTGCCTCGGCCAGCTCCGTGCCGGCGAAGACCAGTGCTGTGCCGTCGTCCACGCCGAAGCCGGCGGGCAGCTGGCCGGCGTGCACGCCCCTGCGGAAGACGTTGCGGCGCTCGGGCTCGGAGCTCCAGTGGACGGAGTTGCTGTACGGCAGGAAGCCGAGCCCGCCGGCGATGCGCGGTTCGCCGTGGCTCTTCGTGACGCCGGCGCGGAACCAGCACATCGAGCCGGCGCTGATACCGCAGAGCACGATCCCGCGGCGCCAGGCCTCGTAGAGGATGTCGTCGAGCTTGTGGACCCGCCAGATGGCCAGCAGGTTCGACATGCTGCCGCCGCCGACGTAGATCACGTCCACGCCGAGCAGCCGTTCGCGGATGTCGACCGGGCGCGCCCCGAGCCGGAACAGCGACAGGTGCGAAGGTCGGCACGGCAGCTCGTGGAAGGCGCGGTAGAAGCGCTCGATTTGGTCGTCGGGGTCGCCGCTGGCCGTCGGGAGCAGGCAGATGCGCGGAGTCGCGACACGCGCGTGTTCGAGCACGAAGCGGTCGAGCTCGGGATCGCCTGGACGCGCGTTGAAGCCGCCGCCGCCCATGGCGATGATGCGACGGAGGTCGCTCACGCCGCGAGCCGAAGCGCCGGCACGCCCAAATATGTACAAGGAAGCGCGCGGCGTTCGATTCGCCCCGCCTCCGTCCGTCGCATCCGGAACGCGCGGGCATTCGGCCGCGACGTGATCACTCCTGTGAGCCGCTCGCCGTGGAAGTGCAGTGCCGCGCCGTCCTCGGCGGCATAGCCGGCGCACATCCCGTCGAGGAGGTGGCGGCGGAAGGCGCTCTCACGGTCGCGCTCGCAATCGAAGTGGACACAGTTCGAGAACGGCAGGAGCCCGAGTCCTTCGACCTGCTCCGGCCGCCCGTGGAACGCCGTCACCGCGCTGCGGAACCAGCAGAGCGAGCCGGCGCTGACCCCGCACATCACCGTGCCGCGCTCCCACGCCAGGCGGAGCGTTGTGTGGAGCCCATGAGCCCGCCACGTGCCGAGCAGGCTGAGAACGCTGCCGCCGCCCACATAGACGATGTCGCTTGAGAGGACGTGCTCGTGGATGTCGGCCGCGCCGCCGTCGCGGCGGAACAGCGACACGTGTGAAGGCTCGCAGCGGGACGCATCGAACGCGCGATAGAAGCGGACGATGTAGTGATCGGCGTCGCCGCTGGCGGTAGGGAGGAAGCAGACGCGCGGACGTTCTCGACGCACGCTGCCAAGCACATAGTCATCGAGCAGCGTGTTGCCACGCTCCATCGAAAAGCCACCGCCACCGAAGGCGACGATCTGCCGGACATCCCCCATGGCGGGAGTGTGAGCGCCCCGCCGCGCCAAATGTTCCGACCACCGGTCCGAATCGGATCGACCGCAAGTCGAACCTGAATGAGAGGGGTCAGGTTCCTCTCATTCAGGTTGGCGCGACGATCGTCTCGCAGTTGATTACGCCGTCTTCCTGCGTGTCGACGATGACGGTGTCGTTTCCGGGGCCGCAGTCGATCGTGTCGTCGGTGTTGCCGTCGCGGGCTTGGATCGTGTCGTCGCCCGGGCCGCCGCGTAGATCGTCCGCGCCTGGGCCGCCCGAGATCGTGTCGTTCCCGGCGCCTCCGTCGACCACGTCGGCGCCCGCGGCCCCGGTGAGGTGATCGTTGCCGGCGCCGCCGATCACATCGTCGTCGCCTGCCTGGCCGTTCGCGCGATCAGGCCCCGAGCCGCCGTCGAGCTGGTCGTTCCCGGTGCCGCCGGAGAGGCGATCGTTCCCCGTCTGCCCGCGCACGAGGTCGTTGCCCGTTCCGCCGTACAAGCGGTCACTTCCGCTGCCGCCGAACAGCTTGTCCCCGCCGCCGCCGCCGAAGAGGAAGTCCGCGCCGCCGCGCCCGGTGAGCGTGTCGCCGCCGCCGCGGCCTGAGAGTACGTCGCGTGCGGTGCGGCCATTCAGCCTGTCGGCCTTCCCAGTGCCGTTCACGTGCCGCAGCTTCGCCGCCGCCTGCGCGCCGATTGGCGCGACCAGCGCGAGAGCGACGAGTGCGATCGCGCAGCGGCGAATCATCGGCGCGCCTGTCGCATCCGCGACGGCTGCCGGAACATCGAGTCGTAGGTCGCGGGCCTGTAGTCGAACCCGAGCTGGTCCAGCCACGGCCGCAGGCTCTCGTTCCCCTCGCGGCGCGCCAGCGTGGCGGTTGGCGCGCACGGGGGTGAGACCACGTTCTGCGGATCGGGGAGCTGCGGCACCTCGAGCCGCGGCTTCGACCCAAAGTCGAACGCCCGCGCGATGTTGCGCGCGTACGCGTCGCGCTTCGCGATCGGCGCCAGCCCGTAGCGGTAGCGAATCATCTTCAGGATCGACTCGAAGCCCCACTGCGTGTGGTCCACGTGTCCCCGTCGCACGTACGGCGACACGATCACGGCGGGGATCCGAAAGCCCATCTGTCCGTAGTCCTTGTTGATGTCAAGGTTGTTGCGGTCGTCCGGTACCCGCGGCGGCGGAACGTGGTCGAAGAAGCCGCCCCACTCGTCGTAGACGATGAACAGGGCACCGCGCTTCCACTGCGGCGACTCCATGAACGCGTGCACCACATCCGACATGTACGCGTCGCCGGTGCGAATGTCGCCGTGCGGGTGCTGGTCGCCGGAGGTGCCACCGTCTTCGTTTGCGAATGACGGGTCGACGAACGACAGCGCCGGCAGCGTCCCGCTGGCGCAGCGCTGGTAGTACTCCTCGACGCGGCTCGAGCGGCTCAGGCCGGGCGCTCCCCATAGCGCGGCGACCGGCTGGTCGACGTAGAAATAGCGGTTCGAGATGCCCTTCGCCGACAGTGCGGCGAAGATCGTCGTATCGGGAAAGCCGCTCGGGTAGCCCGCCTGCGGCGGGAAGTTGTTGGTGATCTGCCCGTACGACTGGGCTGCATGCATGTACTCGCGGTTGGGGAACGTCGACGCGAGGATCGAGCAGAAGAACCGGTCGCAGAGCGTGAACGAGCGCGCCGTCGCGGCGAGGAACGGATTGTCCTGCTCGACGTAGTAGCCGATGGCATAGACGTCGTTGTCGCCCTTGAGGAAGCCGTCGCAGCGCCCGCCGTTCAGCTGCGCGCGGCCGCCCTCCCAGGAGTGGTCGGGATCGTGGAAGGCGCAACCCTGGTAGTCGGGCGCCAGCGGATGCGTCTGGTAGGTCTTGCCATCGTCGTCGACGTAGCTCAGGCCGGCCTGTTTGCCGTCGGCACCAGGGAACCAGCCCATGAAGTGGTCGAACGACCGGTTCTCCATCATCAGCACCACGAAGGTGTCGATCGGCAGGTCGCGCGGCTTCGGCAGCGGCGCACGCCGATGCCTGCGCGCCGCGTGCGCGATCAGCGTCTCGGGGCCCAGGGCGAGCCCGGCCGAAGCCGCCAGCCCGCCCGCCACCGCCGTGCGCTGCAGGAACTCGCGTCGGCGCAGATAGCCCTCCCGGTCCATCGCGGGCGGCAGTGTACGGCGATCAGCCCTCGTAGGCGAAGATCAAGTGCTGCGCCGGCGGCGCCTCGCCGTTCTCGGTCAGCGCGAGTGCCTGCTGCTGGATGGCGACGTCCTGGTTCGTCTGGCGCTCGTAGTGCTGGCGCAGGTGCTCTTCCCACGAGTCGACCAGGTAGTTCTCGACGAACCGATCGGGGTCGGCGGCGTCCTGGTAAAGGCTCCAACGCTCGGCGCCCGTGCGGCGGCGCGAGCGGCCGAGGCGCTGCATCGCCGCGCGGAAAGCCTCGTGGTTCTCGGGCGGCACGCGGTACTCCAGCGTCACGAGCACCGGGCGGTGCGGGTCCGGCTCCATCGAGAGGTCCGGTTCCTGCCAGTGCGACACCGGCGTCATGTCCATCGTGACCTGAGGCGTGAGCTTGTGCCGCCGCGACGACAGCGCGAGCCCGCTGGCCAGCCCGATGGCTACCGCGGTCAACGCCACCGACGTGCTCGTGCGCGTCGCGAGCGTGCCCCAAATGACGCTTCCCGCCGCCTGTCCGCCCTGGAAGACCAGCAGGTACGTGGCCATGCCGCGCGCCCTGACCCAGGCGGGCAGGGCGATCTGCGCGCTGGCGTTCAGCGAGCTCAGGACGGCAATCCACGACAGCCCGCCGACGACCAGAGCCAACGCAACGACGACCGTCGAGCGCGACCACGCGAGCACGAGCGCGACCGCGACGAAGCCGAGCGTAGCCGCGGCGACGACGTGGTCGGCCGACCAACGTGCCCGCGCCGCGGCCAGCACGAACGCCCCGGCGACCGCGCCGATGCCGACAGCCCCGAGCAGCAACCCGTAGCCGCCCGACCCAAGCCCCAGCCGGCTGTGGGCGACGACCGGCAGCAACGCCCACAGGGCGCTGGAGAACAGGCAGAACGACAGCGTGCGGGTCAACACCGAGCGCAGCCGCGGCGAGTGGCGCACGTAGCGCACGCCCGCGCGCATCGCGTGCGTGACGTGCTCGGCGCCGAGCGCCGACTCCTGGGGAGGCCGCTTCCACCAAGCCAGCACACCCATCACGCCGACGAACGAGACGGCGTTCGCGATGAACACGGCGCCGGCGTTGGTCACAGCGACCACGACGCCGCCAATCGCGGGGCCCACTGCGCGCGCCATGTTCATCGAGACGCCGTTCAACGCCGCCGCCTGCGGGATCTCGTCGCGCTCGACCAGTTCCGGCTGCACCGCCTGCCACGACGGCCGCAGCACGGCCGAGCCCAGGCCGATGCCGAACGTGAGCGCCAGCACGGTGGCGATCCCGATCTTGTTCATGACCGTCAGGACGCCAAGCGCCGTGGCGCAGATCAGCATGAAGCCTTGGCTGCCGATCATGAGCTTGCGCCGGTCGAAAATGTCGCCGAGGGCGCCGGCCGGGAGGCCGATCAAGAACGTCGGAAAGGTCGTGGCTGTCTGGACGAGCGAGACGGTGAGCGCCGATCCGCCCAGCGAGACGATCAGCCACTGGGCGCCCACCGTCTGCATCCAGGTGCCGACGTTTGAGACGGTCTGAGCGATCCAGAGCGCGCGGAAGACCCGATGCCGAAGCGGGGCCCAGGCCTTCAACTGGCGGCGAGCAGCTGCTCGAGCTCAGCCGGCTCGGTAACCGGCCGTTTGCAGGCAAAGTTCTCGCACACGTAGGCGGCCGCGTGCCCCTCAACGGGCGTGCGGCCCTCCAGCAAAGGCACGCCATCCGGATCCCCTCCGGCGAGCACGAGGTGGGGGCGGAAGCGCGCTCGCACCGTCCGGGCGAGCGGGTCCGGATCGGGACCGACGATTGCAACCTCCTTGACTGGTGCGAAGTAGAAGTCGATCGCCTGCAGCAGGTGCGCGAACGCCTGGGGTTGCCGTGCCGCGATCTCGTGCAGCAGCCGGAACACCCCGACCGCACGATGCTCGTACGCGCGTTCTCCGGTCAGGGCCGCCAGCCGCAGCAGGGCGAACGCCGCGCTCGAGCTGCCGGCGGGAATCGGGTTGTCCTCCAGCGACTTGCGCCGGGCGACGAGCTGCTCGTGGTCGGACGCGGTGTCGAAGAACCCGCCGCGCTCGTCGTCGGCGAAGCGGTCGATCATCGTGTCGGCGATCTCGCGCGCGGCTGCGAACCAGCGCGGATCCCAGGTCGCCTCGTACAGCGTGAGCAGCGCCTCCGCGATGTAGGCGTGGTCCTCGAGGTATGCGTTCAGGCGGCCCACGCCGTCCTTCCACGTGCGCAGCAGTCGCCCGGAGTCGTCGCGCATCTTCGTCAGCACGAAGTCGGCGCACTTCGCGGCTGCCTGGAGGTACTGCTCGTTCTCCAGCACCGCGCCCGCATCCGCCAGCGCCGAGATCATCAGCGCGTTCCACGAGCAAAGACGCTTGTCATCGAGGCCCGGCCAGACACGCTCCTTGCGGACCTCGTACAGCTTGGCGCGCCAGTCGGCAATCTCGGCCGGCTCGCCCTCGCCGCGCGTCAGGATGTTGGCACCCTCGAAGTTGCCCTCGGCAGTGGCGCCGAACCAGGACGCGGCGTCGTCGCCGGCGATCGCGCGCAGTTGGTCGAGCGACCAGACGTAGAACTTGCCCTCGACGCCCTCGGAATCGGCGTCGAGCGCCGAGTAGAAGCCGCCCTCCGGCCCGCTCATCTCGCGCAGCGCCCAGCCGAGCGTCTCCTCGCACACGCGCCGGAAGAGATCCTCGCCCGTCACCTGCCAGCCGTGCAGGTAGACCCGCGCCAGCAGCGCGTTGTCGTAGAGCATCTTCTCGAAGTGGGGGACGAGCCAGGTCGCGTCGACCGAGTAGCGGGCGAAGCCACCGCCGACCTGGTCGAAGATGCCGCCTGAGGCCATCGCTGTCAGCGTCTTCGTGACGACCTCGACGTCGCCGCGCCGCAGCAGGAACTCGAGGGCCGACGCCTGCGGGAACTTCGGCGCGGCACCGAAGCCGCCGTTGCGCGGGTCGAACGCGCGTCGCAGGCCAGCCGCGCCTTCGCCGAGCAGCCGCGGGTCGAGCATCTCTGCCGACGGCTCCAGTAGCGCCGCGCCGCGCAGCCGCTCCACGATCCGCGGCGCGCCTTGGCGGATCTCCTCCCGCCGCTCCGTCCACGCCTCGACGATCGCCTCCAGAAGCTGGCGCCAGCTCGGCATCCCGCGAGTCGGGACGGGCGGGAAGTAGGTGCCGGCGTAGAACGGCGCCTGGTCGGGCGTGCAGAAGACGTTCAGCGGCCAGCCGCCCTGGCCGGTCATCGCCTGGCACGCCTCCATGTAGATCGCGTCGACGTCGGGTCGCTCCTCGCGATCGACCTTGATGCAGACAAAGTGCTCGTTCATGTAGGCCGCCATGTCGGCGTCCTCGAACGACTCGCGCTCCATCACGTGACACCAGTGGCACGAGGAGTAGCCGATCGACACGAGCAGCGGCTTGTCCTCGTCGCGCGCCCGCTGCAGCGCCTCTTCGCCCCACGGTTCCCAAGCCACCGGGTTGTCCTTGTGCTGAAGGAGGTAGGGCGAGGTCTCGTCGGCTAGCCGATTTGGCACATGTCCGAGGCTACCCAGCGGCAAGCGCCCGTTCACGCAGCTCGGCGCGCTTGATCTTGCCGCTCGCGGTCTTCGGCAGAGAGTCGGCGAACTCGACGATGCGCGGGTACTTGTACGGCGCCGTCTCGGCCTTCACGTGCTCCTGCAGCTCGCCGGCGAGCGCGTCGCTCGGCTCGTACCCGGGACGCAGCACCACGACCGCCTTGACCACGGCACCGCGCACCTCGTCCGGCGCCGCCACCGCGGCCGCCTCGGCGACGGCGTCGTGGGCGACGAGCGCCGACTCGACCTCGAAGGGGCCGATCCGGTAGCCGGCCGAGATGATCACGTCGTCGGCGCGGCCCTCGAACCACAGGTAGCCGTCGTCGTCCTGGCGCACGCGATCGCCGGTGTGCCACGTCCCCGGTGGGGCGTCGATCGTGATCGTCGGGATCGTCGACGGATCGAGCACCAGCTCGCCATTCTCGATCCACATCGCGAAGCCCGGCAGCGCCTTGCCCATCGAGCCCGGGCGGACGGGCTCGCCGATCGGCATGCCGGTCAGGGCACCGGTCTCGGTCTGGCCGTAGCCGTCGTGGATCGAAACGCCGGCGCGCTCGCGCCACAGCTCGACGATCTCCGCGTTGAGCGGCTCGCCCGCGGCCACTGCATGGCGCAGCGACGGCAGGGGCCTGAGCTCGGTCCGCTTCGCGATCGCCCGGTACTCGGTCGGTGCCATGCAAAGCACGTTGACTCCCTCGCGATCCACGATGTCGAGCCGTTCCTCGGGGTCGAACCGACCGTCATGAACGAGCGCAGCGGCGCCACGCACCCACGCGGCGACGAAGGAGTTCCGTGACGACTTCGACCAGCCGCTGGCGGCCGTGCACCAGCACAGGTCCCCCGGGCGCGCGCCAAACCAGTGCTCGGCCTGGATGTGCTGGTTGGCCAGGTAGCGCTGGCCGTGACGCACCGGCTTGGCCTCGCCCGCGGTGCCGGACGTGAAGATGACGAGCGCTGGATCGAGCAGGTCGAGTGGCTCGTCAGCTGCCGGCTTCCCGCTCCCCAGGCGGTCATCCGAGGCCTCGACGACGACGCCGTCGAAGCCGGCCTCGGCCAGCACCGGGGCGTACTCCGTCGCCACGATCGCGATTTTCGGCCGAATTTGCTCGATTCTCATGGCCAGATCGTGGGGCGTCAGCTGGACGTTGCAGGGCATGGCCACGGCACCGATTTGCCAGCACGCGGTCAGAGTGAAGACCCACTCCGCGCTGTTGCCCATGAGCGTGAGCACGACATCGCCCTTTTCCGTCCCGAGCTGGCGCAAAGCTGCCGCAAACCGGGAGGAAACCTCCTTGACCTCGGCGAACGTCCATTCACTGCGCGAACCGCTGCGGGTCAGCGCGACAAGTGCTCGTTCGTCCCCCGGACTTGAACCGAGGATGTTTGAAGTGAAGTTCCAAGTGGGCATCAGGAAGGAGTCGTAAAAGCAACCGGGTTGCCTGACCCGTTTGCTACGGTAACGCCACGCCGAGTCCGGGCATGCCCGGAGCGGGGGAACCAGATTGTTGGGGCGAACTTCCTCTCGAGGAAGCGCGCGAGCTCTTTCAGCGCGAGCCCGTCAGCTAACCCCGCAGGCGGACGAAAGAGAATGTTGGGGCTTCCTGCACACATCCGCTACTGCATTGCTGCGTGCGCATGCTTGGTTGCATGCGCGCTGCCCGCAATGGCGACCGCCTCCACGAGCGGCGGCGGTACGGCGACCGCCAGCAACGGCGGCACGAGCCCGGACGACCCGCAGTTCCAGCCACACGGCAAGGCCACGCTGTTGCCCAACGGCCAGGCCATCGCACCGACCGACGCTCCGCCGGAGGTCCAGGCGATCATCGCGGCCGGCAACAAGATCGCGACGCTTCCGTACATCTACGGCGGCGGGCACAACGCGACGTTCTCGGGCCGCGGCTACGACTGCTCCGGTTCGGTCAGCTACGCCCTCCACGGCGGCGGGCTGCTCACCTCGCCGCTCGATTCGTCGAGCTTCATGCGGTGGGGTGAGAAGGGCCCCGGCAGCTGGGTCACGATCTACACGAACCCGGGCCACGCCTTCATGGTGGTCGCGGGCCTTCGCTTCGACACCAGCATGCGCACGCCGATCGTGAGCAGTGCGCGCAAGCGGACCACGCGCGGGGCGAGCACGATCTCGAGCTCGCGCTGGTCCACGCGGATGCGCCCCTCGACGGGCTACGTCATCCGCCATCCAGTCGGCTTCTAGGCCGCCTGCAAGCCTTCGCCTGGCTGCGTCATCTGGTCGAGACGGGCAGAGCCCTATGTCGAGCCTGCTTCCTTGCCAGGCTCGGGTTTTCGGCGGCTGGCGTGAGTGATCCCCGTATCCTCGGCGCATGGCCGTCGAAACGAGCGCAGCTTTCTACGAGAAGACCGACGAGCAGAAGGCGATCACGGAGATGGTGCGCCAGTTCGTCGACGAGCAGATCATCCCGAA
>DATBDN010000029.1:0-4391 GCA_036269895.1 Thermoleophilaceae bacterium | reverse complement strand
CGAACGAGGGCTCCAGCCGGCCCTTCGTAGGGGAATGCGCTCCAGCAGCCGGCGGATTCGCCGCCCACCGAACGCTGCATCCAGGCGCGGCATTCGCGGCAGAGGAGCCCGGCGCGGCCGGCATGGCCGCCGCACGCGAGACACAGCGAGGGCGCGATCAGTGGGATCAGCTTGGACAGCATTCGCCGATCTTCACCGCGACCGTGTAACAGGACACCCCCGCACTGCGAGAATCCCGTGACGTCCAGGTGAACCACGCGCCCGTACACCTGCATTGGACCTTCTCGCTGCCGATCCTGGTCCCGATCGGGGCGTACGCGTGGTTCTACCTCCGCCGCTTCCGCGAGGTTCGCCGCACGTCCGGCCCGCGCGGCGCCGGCCCACGCCACCTCGCCGCGTTCATCGGATCGGTGGTCGTGATCCTGGTCGCCCTCGTCTCCCCTCTCGACCGCCTCGGTGAGGACTACCTGTTCTCAGCCCACATGGTCCAGCACCTGCTGCTGGGCGACGTCGCGCCGCTGCTGATGCTGCTGGCTCTGTCGCGCGTGATCATGCGCCCGCTCACGCGGCGGCTGCAGGCCGTCGAGCGCGCGCTCGGCCCCCTCGCCCACCCCGCGTGCGCGCTCGTGCTCTGGCTCGCTCTCATCTACTTCTGGCACATCCCGGCGCTCTATGACGCGGCGCTTGACGACTCCGCCGTCCACGCCCTGCAGCACGTCTCGTTCTTCACCGCCGGCGTGCTCGTCTGGTGGCCGCTGATCCAGCCGGTGCCCATGCGCAATCGCCTTACCGGCATGTGGACCTTCGGCTACATCGGGGCCGCGAAGCTCGGCCTGGCCTCGCTCGGCATGTTCCTGACCTGGACCAGCACGGTCGTCTACACGTACTACCAGCACGTGCCACGCATCTGGGGACTCAACGCGATCACCGACCAGAACGTCGGCGGGGCGATCATGATGGTCGAGCAGTCCGTGCTGCTCGTGAGCGTCCTGGCCGTGCTGTTCGGCCGCATGCTTGCCCAGTCGGAGCAGGATGAGCTCAGGCGCGAGCGCCTGGAAGAACGCGCGGCCGCCAGCTGATCGCATGACGACGATCGGGAGCGTCAGCTTCGAGCTGCCGGTGGTGCAGGCCGGCATGGGCGGCGGCCTGTCACAGCATCAGCTGGCTGCGGCGGTGAGCGGCGCCGGTGGCCTCGGCACCGTTGGCATGACAGGCGCCGGCCACTTCGAATCCGAGATCCGCAAGGCGCGCGAGCTCACGTCGGGCCCGATCGCGGCGAACCTGATGCTGCCCCTTACTCGGCGAAGGCACTGGGAGATCGCTTCGGCTGCCGACCTGGTCGTCACCTTCTGGGGCCGGCCGCGCCGACGGACCGCGAGGACCTGGCTGCACCAGTGCGGCTCGATCGAGGAAGCGGTCGCGGCGCACCGCGCGGGTGCCGACGGGGTGATCGTGCAGGGCGTCGAGGCCGGCGGCCACGTGCGCGGCACGGAGTCGGCGCTGGCGCTGCTCGACAGTGCAATGAGCGCACTGCCTGCCGGGTACCCGGTGCTGAGCGCCGGCGGCTTGGCCACGCGCGAGGACGTGCGCGAGCGACTCGAAGCCGGCGCGACCGCCGTGGTGCTCGGCACGCGCTTCCTGATGACGGAGGAGAGCCGCGCCCACACCGCCTACAAGCAGCGCCTGCTCGAGGCACGCGAGACGGTCCTGACCGAGCTGTTCGGGCTTGGCTGGCCGGCGCCACACCGCGTGATCTGGAACGAGGTGACCGAGCACTGGCTCAAGAGCGATCCGCGCGGTCCGAGCTGGGCTCGGGTTGTCAACCGGTTGACGGCGCCTGTGGCCGCGCGCACTCCCGAACAGCTGCAGGCGAAGCTTCTGCGCCGGCAATCGGTCGCGCTGCCGCTGCTGTCACCGCAAGTCGTGACCGTCGGGATGCCGTCGCGGCTGCTCGACGTGACGCCGCTGTATGCGGGACAGAGCGTCGCCCGGATCCACGACATCCGGCCCGCCGGCGAGCTGACCCGGGAGCTCGCAGGCGCGGCCTAGGGCCGCCGCAGGCGGTCGAGGATCCCGGCGTGGCCGTAGATCGCGCCGATCACGATCTGCTCGTCGGGCACCTCCGTGCCCGGAAAGACGATCGAGTCGCGCAACGCGACGTTTGCCCCGATCTTCGAGGCGTCCCCGATCACGACGGGCCCCATCAGCCTGACGCCGGACCCGATCTGGACGTCACGACCGATCCAGATCGGTCCCTGCGCCTCGCAGTCCTCCGGCAGCGACGCGCCGTCGGCAACCTTCACTCCCTCAGCGACCTCGTCACCCGCGACGTCGATGTGGAGGCTGCCCTCGAGCGCGTCGAACGTGCCCGACCGCAGCTCGTCGAGCGACCCGACGTCGTTCCAGTACTCGTCGATCTCGTGGATGTAGAACGGCACGTCGTTGTCGAGCAGCACCGGGAAGACGTCGTTGGCCCAGTCGACGAAATCCGACTCCGGGAAGTAGTCGAAGACCTGCGGGCTGAAGCAGTAGATGCCGCAGTTGCCCAAGTTCGAGAGCGCCTCGTCCGGATGCGGCTTCTCCTGGAAGCCCGAGATGCGGCCGTCGTTGTCGTGCAGGACGACGCCGTACTCGCGCGTGTCCTCCACCTGCTTGACCGTGAGCGTGCCGATGCCGCCGGCGCTCTTGTGGTGCTCGAGCAGCTTGTTGAGGTCGATGTCCGTGAGCGCGTCACCCGAGATCACCACCACCGGGTCCTCGCCGAAGAAGTCGCGCACGTTGCGCACGCCACCGGCGGTGCCGAGCAGCTCCTCCTCGTAGCGGTACTCGAGCCCGTCGCCGAAGTACTCGCGAATCGTGTCCGGGAAGTAGTGGAGGTTGGCGATCAGCTGGTCGAAGCCCTGGCGGCGACACAGATCCACGATGTGCGCCATGACCGGCCGGTCGAGGACCGGCACCATCGGCTTCGGGATTTCGAACGTGAGCGGGCGGAGGCGCGTCCCGAGCCCCGCGGCGAGAACCATCGCTTTCATGCGCGCGCCAAACTAGCGCCAGCTCGACAGATATGCGCGCTGCACGTCGGTCAGCTCATCGAGCTCGATACCCATCGACTCGAGTTTCAGCCGCGCCACCTCCGCGTCGATCGTCTCGGGCAGCGGCTGGACGCCGGGCGCGAAATCGTCAGGGCGCTTGACAAGCGCCTCGGCGGCAAGCGCCTGGCAGGCGAAGATCACGTCCATGACCGCCGCGGGGTGACCCTCGGCTGCAGCGAGATTGACCACTCGGCCCTCGGCCAGCAGGTACAGGCGACGCCCGTCGTCCATCCGGATCTCCTCAACCTGGCGGCGGACTTCCCGCCGTTCGCCCCTCAGTGCGGATTTGTCGATCTCGACGTCGAAGTGGCCCGCGTTGCAGAGGATCGCGCCGTCCTGCATGCGCTCGAAGTGCTCGGCCCGTAGCGCGTCGCGCGTGCCAGTGGCTGTGACGAACAGGTCGCCCTGGGCGGCCGCCTCGAGCGCGGGCATCACCTCGTAGCCGTCCATCGCAGCCTCGAGTGCAGCCAGCGGATCCACCTCGCAGACGATCACCTTGGCGCCCGCGCCGGCCGCGCGGTCCGCGACGCCGCGGCCGCAGCGGCCGTAGCCGATCACCACGACGCGGCGCCCCGCGAGCAGTACGTTCGTGGCGCGCAGCACGCCGTCGAGCGTTGACTGTCCGGTGCCGTAGCGGTTGTCGAACAGGTCCTTTGCGCGGCCCGCGTTGAGCGCGAGCAGGGGGAAGCGCAGGTCCAGCGAGCGCGCGCGGATCACACCGGTCGTGGTCTCCTCGGTCGCGCCGAGCAGATCCTCGCCCGCCAGCGCCGACACCAGGTCGGCGCCGTCGTCCATCGTCAGCTGCGGCTGCGAGGCGATGACCGCTGCGAGGCCGGCCGCGGGATCCTCGCCGTAGCGCGCGTGCACGGCCGCTCCGCCGGCGCGCAGAGCCGCGACGACATCGTCCTGCGTGGACAGCGGGTTCGGCGCGCACAGCGCCACCTCCGCCCCACCGGCGATCAGCGCGCGGACCAGGTTGGCCGTCTCGGCTGTCACATGCAGCGAGCAGCCCACCCGGATGCCCCGGAACGGGTGCTCGCGCGTGAAGCGTTCGCGGATCGAGCGGAGGACGGGCATCTGCCCATCCGCCCACTCAATCCGGGAACGATCAGTAGCGGTAGTGGTCGGGCTTGAACGGGCCATCGACGGGCACGTCGATGTAGGCGGCCTGCCCGGACGTGAGCTTGGTCAGCTTCGCGCCGAGCGCCTCGACGTGGACGCGCGCGACCTTCTCGTCGAGGTGCTTGGGCAGCACGTAGACCTGGTTCTTGTAGTCGCCGTTCTCGGCGAAGAGCTCGA
>DATBDN010000028.1:0-7723 GCA_036269895.1 Thermoleophilaceae bacterium | reverse complement strand
TCCAGAACCGGACCGGCATGCTCGGCATCGGCTGTGTGACGACCAGCTCGCCGACCTCGTCGACCAGCGGCGAGCCCTCGTCGTCCCACGCCTGCACGTCGACGCCCAGGCAGCGGGCCTGAAGCTCGCCGCGGTAGACGGAGACGATCGGCGCGCCGCCTACGAACGCGCCGGCGATGTCGGTGCCGCCGGAGACCGACGCCAGCCAGATCTCGCAGCCGAAGCGCTCGTAGATCCAGTCGAACCCCTCCGGCGCGAGCGGCGATCCGGTCGACCCGATCGACCTCAGCGACGCCAGATGGCGCCCGGCGGCCGGATCGATCCCGGCCTTCATGCAGCCATGGATGAACGCCGCCCCACAGCCGAACAACGTCGCGCGCGTCGCGGCCGCAAGCTCCCACAGCGTGTGGAGATCCGGGTAGCCGGGGTTACCGTCGAAGAGGACGATCGCCACGTCGCTCAGCAGCCCGGAGACGAGGTAGCTCCACATGATCCAGCCCGTGGTCGTGAACCACATCAGGCGGTCGCCGGGACGGACGTCGTGATGGAGGCGGAAGTTTTTCAGGTGCTCGAGCACGATCCCGCCGTGGCCGTGGACGATCGCCTTCGGCAGCCCGGTTGTGCCGCTGGAGTAGACGATCCACAGCGGGTGGTCGAACGGGACGCGCGCGAACTCCAGTGGCTCGTATGTCGGCGCGAACGCCTCCGGCCAGTTGCCGACGGCGCCGACGTAGGGCAGCACGACCGTGTGCGCCACGCTTGGCAGAGCCGTGCGCAGCGAGGCGATCAATTCGGAGCGGTCGAACTCGCGCCCGCCGTAGTGGTAGCCGTCTACGGCCAGGAGCACCTTCGGCTCGATCTGGGCGAAGCGGTCGACGATCGTCCGTGAGCCGAAGTCGGGCGAGCAGCACGACCAGATCGCGCCCAGGGACGCTGACGCGAGGAACGCCGCGACCGTCTCCGGGATGTTCGGCATGCACGCGGCGACGCGGTCGCCGCGCTCGACGCCCAGCCGCACCAGTCCGGCCCGGATCCGTGCGGTCTCATCGCGCAGCCGGGCCCAGGTCCAGCTGTCCAGCTCGCGCCCCTCGCCGGCGAAGAGCAGAGCGACGTCATCGGGTGCCTTGTCCTTGAAGACATGCTCGGGATACGACAGCGCGACGTCCGGGAACCAGCGCGCTCCGGGCATCGACGGGTCTGCAAGGGCAACCTCAGGGTCACCGTCTGCGACGACCCCATACCGGTCCCACACCCGCCGCCAGAAGCGGCCGAGATCCGCGACCGACCACTCCCACAGAGCGTTGTAGTCAGGCAGCCCGAGCTCGTGCAGCCACGCCGTCATCTCGGCCTCCTCGACCAGCGCCGGCGGCGGCGTCCAGATTGGCGCGGGAGCACTCATGACACCGTGAGCACCAGCTTGCCGGTGTGGCGCCGCTGCTCCATCGCTGCGTGAGCGTCGGCTGCCCGCTCGAGCGGCAGCACGCTGTCGACCGCAGGCCGCCACCGAGGTTCCGCTCCCGCGGTGGCCAGCAGCGCCGCGAAGTCCCGCGGGCTGCCCATCGTCGTGCCCAGGATCGTGTGCTGGCCGAAGTAGAAGCGGCGCACGTCGAGCTCGGTGCGAGCCGCGCCGGTGGCACCGAACGACACCAGCCGTCCGCCATCACGGAGCGTCGAGAGCGCGTCCTGCCATGTGCTGCCGACCGAGTCGATCACCAGGTCGACGCCGGCACCCTGGGTCAGGTCGATCACGGCCTGCGGCCAGTCGCCGTCGGTGTACAGCGCGCCGCCTTCGGCGCCGAGCGTCTTCGCGTGCTCGAGCTTCTCGACCGACGACGTCGTCACGAGCACATGGGCTCCCGCGATCGCTGCGAGCCCGACCGCGGTCGTTGCGACCCCGCCGCCGGCACCGAGGATCAGGACCGTCTCTCCCCGGCGCAGACCCCCGCGAGCGAACAGCGCCCGCTGGGCCGTCAGGCCGGCCAGCGGCAGAGCCGCAGCCTCGGTGAAGCTCCACTCGCGCGGCTTGGCGAAGAGGTTCTGCTCGGGCACCGCGACCAGCTCGGCGTAGGTGCCATCGGTGTAGTCGCCGAGAATCTCGAATGACGGGCCCGGTGCCCGCTCGTCCCCGCCCCAGTGCAGCGAGGGCAGGATCACGACCTCCTCGCCGGTGTCGCGGCGGACCCCGGCGCCGTCGGCGCCGAGCACGCGGGGGATCGGGATCTCGTACAAGCCCTGGCGCAGGAGGCAATCGTGCCAGTTGAGTGCGGCGGCCCGAAGCTCCACCAGGGCCCAGCCGGCCGGCACCTTGGGGTCGGCAAGGGACTCGGAGCGGAGCACGCCCGGGTTTCCGAACTCTCGCAGCACCACCGCCTGCACGGAACTACCGCCGCGGCAGCCCGAGCACGCGCTCGGCGACGATGTTGCGCTGTATGAACGTCGTCCCGCCGGCGATCGAGGTCCCTCGAGCCTGGTAGGCGAGGCGCAGCCAGCGCCCGGCCACCGCCGCCGGATCGTCGGGCTCGAGCGAGCCAGCCAGCCCGTGCTGGGCGACCGCGAAGTCGGCCATGTCCTCGAGGAGCGGGCAGGAGAGCAGCTTGCCGAGCGACACAGACGGCCCAGGCGTGCCGGCGGCCATCGAGCTCAGCGCCCGCAGGCCGTTGAGCCGGTACACGCGCGTGCGGGCATAGAGGTCGGCGATCGTGCGCCGGACGTGCGGATCCTCGCCCAGCGGCCGGCCATCGCGTTCGGTGGTCCTGACCAGCTCCACCAGGTCGTCGAACAGCCGCTGCATGTTCACGCGGCCGGTGGCGAGCGCGACACGCTCGTAGGAGAGCGTCGCCATCGCGATCTTCCAACCGCCGTCGACGGGGCCGAGCACGAGCTCATCGGGGACGTACGCTCCGTCGAGGAACACCTCGTTGAACTCGGCCTCGCCCAGGATGTGGCGCAGCGGCCTGATGACCACGCCCTCCTGCTGCATCGGCAGGATGAAGTAGGTGATGCCGCCGTGGCGGGGGCCGCCGGTGCGCGCGAGCAGCATCCCGTACCCGGCGATCTGGGCGCGGCTCGTCCACACCTTTTGACCGCTGATCCGCCACCCTCCCGAGTCGCGCTCGGCCCGTGCTTCGAGCGCGGCCAGGTCTGAGCCTGCGGCCGGCTCGGAGAAGAGCTGGCACCAGACATCCGAGCCCTCGAGGATTGGACGCAGGAACCGCTCGCGCTGCTGATCGGTGCCGAAGTCGACGATCGTTGGTCCCGCCAGGCCCTCGCCGAGCACGTTCAGGCGATCGGGCGCGCCGGCGCGGTCGTACTCCTCCAGGAAGATCGCCTGCTGCACGAGGGAGGCCTCCTGCCCGCCGTGCGCTTTCGGCCACGAGAGACCGGCGTAGCCGGCCTCGAACAAGCGCTCTTGGAACGGCCGCCAGTGGAGCAGGCGCTCCTCCATCGTCTCGGGCTCCGGACCGGGCAGCGCTGCCACGGCGTCGGTGAGCCAGGCACGCAGTTGCGCCCTGTAAGCGGCGTCGTCGGGGCTGTCGCGGAAATCCATCTCTGCGCCTTATACAGCCGTTCCGGCCCTTTCTCACCCCTTCCTGCCCCTTGGGAGGGAGGGAATCTGCTCCCGGGGGTGATGGCGGTCATCAGGCTTCGATTCATCCTTTGCGATCCCGAGTTCGAGGAGCCCTGACTGATGAGCACCGCCCGCCGCAGATCCGTGACCAAGACGCACGAGCGCATCGGCCAGCTCGGTTGGGAGCCGACGCACCACAAGCCCGTCACGAACTACCCGACGCGCTACAAGTTCCCCGCCAAGGCGAAGGACCCGATGAAGCAGATCATGCGCGAGTACCTTCCGATGCAGCTCGAGAAGGACGACCGCGTGTACGGCGGATTCGACGCGGCCGTGCGGGCAAACATGGGCGGCAAGGCCGAGCGGCGCTGGCTCGAGGTGCTGAAGCCGTTCGTCCACACGACGACCTACCTCGAGGGCTGCGCGGGCCGCGTGATGAGCATGCTCCTCGACACCGTGCCCAACGACGAACTGCGCAACGGCTACCACGTGCAGTTCGTCGACGAGCTTCGCCACATCGGCATGCAGCAGAGCCTCGCCCGCTTCTACACCAAGAACGCGCCGAACCCGTACGGCTGGGACATGGGCCCCAAGTACTACGCGGGCAGCCCGCTCACCAGGGCCGGCTACAACATGTCGACCCACTCGATCGTCGGCGACCCCGTCTACTGCGGCTTGTCGATGATGACCGTGCTGGAGACGGCGTTCACGAACATCGCGTTCGTGGCGTTGCCCGACGTCGGCGCGCGCAACGGCGACTTCGCGCTGCCCACGACCTACTCATCCGCGCAGTCCGACGAGGCTCGCCACATCTCCAACGGGTACGCGACGCTGATGACGTTGTTGCAGGAGGACGACAACATCCCCCTGATCGAGCAGGACCTTCCGTCCGCGTGGTGGACCAACCACGCGTTCATCGACCCGTTCGCGGGGACGCTGGTCGAGTACTTCTCGAGCGACCGCTCCGACGACGAGTCCTACTTGCAGAAGTGGGACCGCTGGGTCAACGACGACTACTACAAGTCGTACATCGAGCAGCTCGGCAAGCTCGGGCTGAACATGAGCCCTGACGCGTTCAAGCAGGCCCGCGCGCGGATCGTGGAGGGGCTGATCCACCGGACTGCGATCTTCGCGTTCGCGATCTGGCCGCTGGCCTACTGGTGCTTCGACGGGCTGAACGAGCGCGACTTCGAGTGGTTCGAGGCACGCTACCCCGGCTGGTACGACGAGTACGGGATGCTGTGGGAGGGCTTCAACGCGCTCAAGGATCCTCGCGAGGGGGCGCTGTTCCTGAACGGCTTCCTCGACAACGCCTCGCCGATCTGCTGGAGCTGCATGATGCAGTGCCTCGGTGACCACGATCAGCTCTACCGGGTCGTGGACGGGCGCACGCGCTTCTACTGCTCGGCGATGTGCCAGCTCAACGACGAGGCCTACCCGGGCCGTTACACCGGCGACCGGCAGTTCTTCGACCGCTACCACGGCTGGAGCCTCGCCGATGTCGTTCGCGACATCGGGTTCGTCCGCGAGGACGGCAAGACGCTGGTCGGTCAGCCTCACCTCGACGAGGACACGCCGCTGTGGACGCTCGACGACCTCGAGGCGTGCGGCTGCGAGATCAAGAGCCCCAACATCCGCACGGCCGAGGAGATGGGTCTGCCCAACGGCTCCTGGCACGATGCGTCCGACCCCGAGGGGTCCGTCGTCCCGGGCGAGCGCGGCTACGTGGAGCACTCGATCGGAGGCATCGGACTCGAGACCGGCCCCGGGATGCGGACGAACGGCTCGAGCGAAGGGCGGCGCAACGTCGCGGAGGTCATCCTGTGAGCGCTCCGGCACCACCCCTGAAGCGCTTCGAAGACACCTCCGGGCGCGGCCAGGACGACGCCCGGCGTGGCTTCCTCTACTTCACGCCGAAGAAGCGCCGGCCGAGCCTCTACGAGGAGGTGACGATCGACACCCAGATCTCCACCTCACGTCACCTGCGCGGCGGCTGGCTGATCGCGTTCGAGGATGGGCGCGGATCCCACTCGCTCGGGTCGACCGCAATCCGCGTCGCAGACTGGTTCGAGTGGCGCGACCCGGGCGAGCTGTGGGAGCGGCCGTTCTACCAGCAGGCCGCCCAGGCCGCACGCGAGCAGGACGCTGCTGTTGCGTCCGCTCGCTCTGAGGGCCTGTTCGCGCGGATGACCGAGGACTGGCGGCGGTTCTTGCAGACGAGCCTTCAGCTCCCCGCCTTCTACGAGCACGGTCTGTGGCGAGCGCTGTGTGGTGCCGCGCGGCCGGCGCTGTCGGACCTGCTGACGCACGCGATCGTGCTCGAGGCGGCGATGAAGCAGCGCCAGGCTCAGGACCTCGTCGTCTACGCGATGGATCTCGAGGGCGAGATCGGTGAGTGCTCGACCGAGGCCGCGCGTGAGCGGTTTCTGGAGGAGCCGGCCTGGCAGAAGGTGCGGGCGCTGGTCGAGCGAGTCTCCTCGGTGCACGACTGGATGGAGCGGCTGGTCGCCATCAATCTCTGCATCGAGCCGATCGTCGGCTCGCTGCTGCGGCGCGAGATGCTGCTCGTGCCGGCGAGCGCCAATGGAGACCCCGTTACACCCGTGATCATCGGGAGCGCTCAGCGCGAGTGGCTGTGGTACCGCGACTGGACCGTGGAGCTGGTGCGCTTCTGCGTCGAGGACAGCGAATTCGGCAAGCACAACCGCGAGGTCCTCGCGGGCTGGGCGCAGAGCTGGAACGCCGAGGCCGAGTCGGCAGCCGAGGCGATCGCCGGCGACATCGAGGCCGTGCCGGGCTCGCGCCCGGTCGCCGAGTCGCTCGCACAGGTCATGAGCGAACGCGACGCGCTCCAGTCCGCGCTCGCCCAGGCGGAGGTGCCGGCATGAGCGAGGCGGCTGACGAGCAGACTTTCGACTACGTGGGGATCGCTCTCGCCCGCAGCGTCGAGGGCGACGCGCTGGCCGACGCGATGCGCGACGTCGAGGGCGTGGAGGTCGTCCCGCAGCAGACCTACTGGGAGATCAAGGCGCGCGCTCGGCTGCGGCTCGACTTCGAGCAGCTCTCCGAAGCGACCGGGCTGGACGTCCACTCCGAGCTGATTCAGGTCCTGATGTCGACCTACTACGGGCGGATCGTCAACACCGACGACGCGATCCTGCTGTTCCACGACCCGATCGAGGCGATGGAGGCCATGTGATGGCAGAGGCGCTTGCCTCGGCCGAGCTGAACTTCGAGCTCGGCGAGGACCAGGAGACGATCCGCCGAGCGGTCGCCGAGCTCGCCGCAAGCTTCGACGAGGACTACTGGCTTCGGAAGGACGCCGAGCACGAGTTCCCGTGGGAGTTCTACAAAGCGTTCGCGGACGCCGGCTGGCTCGGGATCTGCGTGCCGGAGGACTACGGCGGCAGCGGGCTTGGGATCCTCGAGGCCTCGCTGTTGTTGGAGGAGGTGTCGGCCTCGGGCGCCGGCATGAACGGCGCGAGCTGCATGCACATGTCGATCTTCGGTATGCATCCGGTGATCGTGCACGGCTCCGACGAGCTCAAGCACGACACGCTGCCGCGCGTCGTGAACGGCGACCTGCACGTGTGCTTCGGGGTGACCGAACCGGACGCGGGGCTGGACACGACGCGGATCAAGACCTACGCCAGGCGCAACGGCGATGGCTATGTGATCAACGGGCGCAAGGTCTGGATCTCCAAGGCGCTGGAGTCCGAGAAGGTGCTGCTGCTCACACGCACGACCAAGCTCGAGGACTGCGACAAGAAGACGGACGGGATGACCCTGTTCCTCACCGATCTCGATCGCGACCGCGTCGACATCCGGCCGATCCCGAAGATGGGCCGCGAGGCTGTGGACTCCAACGAGCTGTTCATCGACGAGCTGCACGTTCCCGAGGAGCACCGGGTCGGTGAGGAGGGCAAAGGCTTCAGGTATCTGCTCGACGGGCTGAACCCCGAGCGGATCCTGATCGCGGTCGAGGCCTTGGGGCTGGGTCGCGCGGCCATCCGGCGCGCGGTCGCCTACGGCAACGAGCGGGTGGTGTTCGGCCGGCCGATCGGCATGAACCAGGGGTTGCAGTTCCCGATCGCCGACGCGCAGATGCAGCTCGACGCGGCCACGCTGATGGTTCGCAAAGCGGCCTGGTTGTAC
>DATBDN010000027.1:0-12108 GCA_036269895.1 Thermoleophilaceae bacterium | reverse complement strand
GAGCGGCGCCAGCCGCTGGGTCCTGTGGCGAACCGCCCATCAGACGAGATGTCGCCTGTACTAGGCGGCGGGCCTGGCCGCGCGAGTCGCTCTGTTTTCGACGGGCGCGGCGAACACGTTGTCGACCGCCTTTGGCAGGTGCTTGACCTCGAAGGCCAAGACGATGCCTGTGACGCCGACGGCGACGGCCCAGATCCCGCCCACGGTGATAAGCGCGGCAAGTGTTGCGCCCGGGTTGGCGAGCGCGAGCACGCCAAGCGGTACCTCGAGCAGGCCCGTGATCAGCAGGAGCCACCAGCCGGGGATTAACCGTCTGGCGGCGAACGCGCCCGAGATCGAGAGCGTGCCGATGACGATCAGCCAAACGCCGAGGAAGATCGCGACGACAACGATCCCAGGGCTCGGCCAGACCATGATTGCGACGCCGGCTGCGATCGAGAGCAGCCCGGTGACGACATTCGCGCGGCGCACCCGTTGGTCGATGCCGGAGGTAAGGGCGTATGCGAAGCCTTGCACGATGAAGAGCACGCCGATGAACGTAGACAGGCTGCGAACCGACCAATCGATGCTGAAGATCAGCACGCCGGCGACGATCAGCAGCAGGCCGTTCAGCAGCAGCGTCGTCCAGTTCCCAGCCACGCGCTCGGCGGCGTCGTGGGTGAGTTTTTGACCGAAGTCCGGCGCGGTGCCGGGGTTTACGAACATGGGGTCCTCCTGACGAAGGGTTCTGTTGATGTGCGTAACCTGTGACTGGACAGGACCCGGCCCTAGACCGCATGTGGATCGCGCCCATTGCCGTCGCGTATGAACGACATGAGAGCGGCGAGCCGGCGCCAAGCGGAAGCGCCCGGTTGACGCCAGCGAGCGGGCCGTCCTGGCTCCGAGAACCCCAAGCTGCGCTGGGTCGTCGGCAGCGCGACGTTCACCACCGTCGCGTCGAGTACGACCATGAACTGCGCCAGCGTGACCGCCCGTTGTACGTCAACCAGCGGTGCCTTTGCGATAACTCCCGTTCCGGAACTCGTCGACCAGCCCTGGATGGGACGGAGACCAGTCGAGCTCGGCTCGAGCCTCCGCGGCGTCGGTGCCCTGATCGAGCAGCAGGACTTCGGCGAAGTAGTCGCCCAAGCGTTTCCGAGCCTCGTCCTCTGAGCCGGGGACCGCTCCTGGAGCTTGGACGGCGACAGCGGCGGCCTCGGTCAGCTCGGCAACGGTCGGGTTCAACCCATCGCCGATCACGTAGTTGCCGCGAGCCGAGTCGTCCTCCAGCACACGCCGGAAGAAATCCGCCAGATCGAGAACGTGGACCGTCGCCCAGTGCTGTTGTCCCGTGCCGAGCATGATCAAGTTGCCGGCATCGTCACGGGGTGAACCAAGGAGTAGCCCGGGCACCCCTCCCGCGCCGTCACCGTAAGCGACGCCGGGCGCGATCACGACTCCGCGCATGTCGGTCGCGTCGAGCACTCGGCGGTCGATCGGTTCCTTCCAGGAGACCATCGCCGGAGCATTGATTGGCGAATCCTTGGTGATGGCGGGGTTGGACCCGTAGATCCACGCGCCGCTGATGTGGATGTACGGCTTGCCCGTGCCGGCGAACGCCTCCAGGGCCGCATCGACCATCGCGGAGTCCAGGTCTGCGCTGGTGGCGTCACCCGGACTCGCCGTGTGGATGACTCCGTCTGCAGCGCCGAACAGGCTGAGGACCGCAGGTCGGTCGTAGAGGTCGACGACGGCCGGTGTCGCGCGTGCGGCTGCCACGACGCCGGCCCGAGCGTTGTCGCGGACGAGCGCCGTCACCTCGTGGCCATGCTCGACCAATTCCGTCATTACATGAGATCCGATGAATCCGGTTGCACCGGTTAGAGCGACTTTCATGACGATAGTGTCGCCCCCGACACGCGCCGGGATCCCGGAAACCCCGTAGTCCTGACCAGAGTGTCGTAGCCGTGGCGGTGCGCTCGGTCGTGGCCCTTGCCTCGACTCCGCTTCGGAAATCTCAGCGCGCACAGTCCTCCTGCGAGTGCTTTCCTCATGTCGGGTCCTTTCTCTCTCAGAGGGCCTGGACGACCTTGAGTTCGTTGGTGAGGCCAGTCACACCACGCAACCTGGCGATGCGGTCGAACGCGCGATCGCTCTCGTACTGGTAGTCCACCTCGCCTTTGAGTGTGACCCAGCCGTGCTTGACCTGGACGTCGAGGTAGCCGGCTGCGATGTCGGGATCCCAGATGAGCCGTTGCAATGCGGCGCCTCGGATCTCGGCGTCCTGACGGCGGTCGTCGCTCAGGAGGCGCAGCTCCAGTTCGTTCAGCACGTCGAAGACGCCTCGGGTCCGGCGGGCGTCGGCGACGGCGGCGTGCTCCTGCGCGAAGCTGCCCACGGTTCCGCGTAAGGCCACAGAGCCCCCGAACGCCTCGACTGCGATCTCGTCGGGATAGGGGATACGCGGATCCCGCGCCAGCGTTTCGCGAACGGCGGCGATCACGTGTTCGTTGATGAACATGGCCAAGCCTGGCGCGGGCGTTCCACACCTACAAGACCGGGTGCCGGCGTCTGCGATACGTCGCGGCTATCGGCCGAGGAGCGCGGCGACTGAGCGCCTCTTCCCGGCCAGACGGAAATCAGGAAGACGAGCGAGCCGGCGTCCGAGGCGAATAGGCGGCCGTCCGATGTGTCGGGAGCAGTAGCGACCCGCTCCGACCCCGCCCGCCACTGTTCCTAGCGATAATCACGGGAACGAAAGGAGCGCGTCGACGTGGCTAGGCCGCCACATGTGTCGCAGCCCGAGACCCAGCTGGAGGAGTTCTTCGACCTCTCGATCGACCCGCTGTCCATCATCGGCTTCGATGGCGAGTTCAAGCGCGTGAACGCGTCGTTCGTGCGCCTCCTGGGGTATACGGAGCCCGAGCTCTTCACGCGATCCGTTCTCGACATCCTCCATCCTGACGACGTAGAGGCGGCGCGCGAGGCGCTGGCCCACCTCGCGGAGGGTCACGATCTGGTTGGCTTCGAGGCGCGTGTCAGCTGCGCCGACGGCTCGGTGCGGTGGCTCGAGTGGAACACCCGGTCGATGCCGGAGCGGGGCGTCCTGTACAGCGTCGCACGGGACACGACCGATCGCCGTGGCGTCGAGGCCGAGTTGCGCGAGGCGCGGCGCTCCCTCGAGGCCAGTCGCGACGAGCTGCGCATGCTCGCGGAGCAGCAGGCGGCGCTGCGGCGGGTGGCGACGCTCGTTGCGCGCGTATCGCCGCAGGGTGCCGTCTTCGATGCGATTGCGGAAGAGATGACGCAGCTCGCACGCGCGGAGCAAACGATCATGTTGCGTTTCGAGGACGGCCAGCGCGCGGTCGCCGTGGCCACCACGTGGACGGTTCCAGGCGTCGTCAGCGTCGGCTCGCGCTACTCGCTGGGCGGTGAGGGTCCGGCTTCGCAGGTCCTTCGGACGCGGCGCGCGGTCAGGATCGACGATTTCGGCGCCACCGACGGCCCGCTCGCTGAGGTCGCGCGCGCAAGCGGTATCCGCTCCGTCGTCGCAACTCCGATCGTCGTCGAAGACAGGCTTTGGGGAGCGTTGGCCACCGGGACGGCCAACGCTGGGCCTCTGCCGCCCGAAACCGAGCCCCGGTTGGCTGAATTCACCGACCTGATGGCAACGGCGATCGCCAACACGGAGGCGAAGGGCACCGCCGTGCGTCTCGTGGACGAGCAGGCCGCACTACGGCGGGTGGCGACGCTGGTTGCCAAGGAGGCTGAGCCGGCGGAGATTTTCGCGAAGGTCGCCGAAGAGGCGGGGCTCGTGCTAGGTGTCGATTGCACGCTATGGCGAAACGGGGGTGACGGGACAGCGAGCGTTGTAGCCGTCGGCGGCGCGGGCGTCTCGGCCGGCTTCCCTCTGGGAACGCGCATCGCACTCGAGGGTGACGGAGTTGCGCAGACTGTCCTGCGAGGGGGGAAGGCACACCGGGTAGACGACTACTCGAGTGCCTCCACCGTCGCATCGGAAGGGGCCCGTGAGCGAGGGATCAGCTCCGCGGTCGGGTATCCCATCACTCTCGGTGGACGCACGTGGGGCGCGATGGTTGTCGCGGCGTTCGGCGGAGAAGAGCCGTTCCCGCCCGACACAGAGCGGCGTCTGGCGCAGTTCGTCGAGCTGGTCGGCACGACGATCGCGAACGCCGAAGCACGCGCCGAGGTCGCACGGCTCGGCGAGGAGCAGGCAGCGCTGCAACGGGTCGCGACGCTTGTCGCCGAAGATGTGCCGCCAGACGAGCTGTTCGAAGCCGTCGCGCGCGAGGTCGGCTCGCTCTTCGACGCCGACTTCTCGGGGATGATCCGCTTTGAGGACGAGAGCACCGTGGACACGGTCGCCGCGTGGGCTGCAGTGGGCGAACACCCGCCGGTGCCGGAGCGCTGGCGCGTCGAGCCGGGAGATCCCGCTGCGCTGATCTTGGAGGCCCGTCAGCCGGTACGCGTGGAGGATTGGGCAGGTGTCCCGGGACCGATCGCAGTCGTTATCCGTGAGCAGCTTGGAGCTAACTGCTCGGTCGGGTGTCCGATCGTCGTCGAGGGCCGGCTCTGGGGCGCGCTCGCGATCCACTGCAAGGGGCGCGAGCCACTACCACGGGATACCGAGGCGCGCATCGAGCAGTTCGCGGACCTCGTGGCGACGGCGATCGCCAACGCCGAGACGCGCGGCGAGGTCGAGCGGCTCGCCGACGAACAGTCGGCGCTCCGGCGGGTGGCCACGGCGGTCGCCCGGGGTGTCGAGCCCGCCGAGCTCTTCTCGACCGTGACCCAGGAGGTCGCACGCTTGTTCCTGGAAGCGGAGCCTTCGGTGGTGCCCAGCATCATCAGGTTCGATCCAGGTCCCGAGTTCGTTCTGGTCGGGACGGCGAAGCCGCAGTACAAGCTTCCGCTCGGATCTCGTTGGGGACCGAAGGACCTCTACGTGTCGACGCGCGTCTTCCGTACGGGCCTGTCTGCACAGGTCGAGGCGAGCGACGTCGCGGCTCTGGGCGGGCCCGACGCCGAGCTCCTCCGCGCGCAGGGATTCCACTACCAGGTTGGAAGCCCCATCCTCGTTGAGAACCGCGCGTGGGGCGCGATGACGATCAACTCCACGAACGCGCTCGCGCCCGATACCGGCGAGCGTCTGGAGAAGTTCACCGAGCTCGTCGCAACCGCGATCGCAAACTCCGAATCGCGCGAAGGCCTCAACCAGCTCGCGCACGAGCAGTCTGCGCTGCGGCGGGTGGCCGAAGTCGTAGCCCGCGAAGCGCCCGAAGCCGAGGTGTTCGCCGCGATCGCGAAGGAAGGTGCGCAGCTCTTCGGCACCGAGAACATCGGCATGGTCCGCTTTGAGGCCGACGGCACTCAGCTCGTGCTTGCGAGCTCAGGCAGGTTCGCAAGCGTCTTCCCAACGGGCTCTCGCGGCCCCCCCGCAGGCCACGACGCGACCACGCGCGTGTTCGAGACCGGACAGCCAGTTCGTCTTGAGGACTACACGGCAGTTACAGGTCCGATCGCCGAAGCGGCGCGCTCGATCGGCATTCGCTCCGTAGTGGCCGCGCCCATCGTCGTGGAGGGCCAGCTGTGGGGTGCCATGGTCACCGGAACGGCCGATGAGGAGGCACTTCCCCCTGAGACACCATCGCGTCTCGGACAGTTCACGCAGCTCGTGGCCACCGCTATCGCCAACGCCGACGGCCGCGATCAGCTCACGGCGTCGCGTGCGCGCCTCGTTACCGAGAGCGACGAGGCGCGACGCCGCGTCGTGCGGGACCTGCACGACGGCGCACAGCAGCGGCTCGTGCACTCGATCATCACCCTGAAGCTTGCTCAGCGCGCTCTTCGTGAGGGAGACGGCGAGGCCGAGCCGCTGATCGCCGAGGCACTCGAGCAGGCCGAGCAGAGCAATGCCGAGTTGCGTGAGCTGGCGCACGGGATCTTGCCATCCGTTCTCATGCGCGGTGGCCTTCAAGCGGGTGTCGAGACGGTCGTGTCGCGGGTCGACCTACCGGTTGCGGTCGATGTGCCGGCCGGGCGCTTTCCCACGGACATCGAAGCGAGTGCCTACTTCATCGTGGCCGAGGCTCTCACCAACGTCGTGAAGCACGCGCGCGCCGGCTCGGCCGAGGTCAGCGCGTCGGTGCAGGACGGGATGCTCCGAGTCGAGGTCCGCGACGACGGCGTTGGCGGCGCCGACGCGGATGGCCACGGACTGATGGGACTGAGCGACCGGGTGACCGCGCTCGGGGGCACGCTCAAAGTCGAGAGTCCGGCCGGCAGCGGGACGGTCGTGACCGCGCGGTTGCCGGTCTCAGCCGGCTAATCCAAGCGCCGCACTCAGACCGGCGATGATCGCGCCCGCGAGCGTGATCGAGGCGAACGAGTACAGGAAGCGCGTCCCGAAGAAGTGCGAGCGGAGGCACGCTAGCGTCAGCAGTTCGAAGGCGATTACCACGACGGCCGCGACGAGCGCGGCGTGATAGTGCGGAATCAGGAACGGGAGGGTATGGAGGATCCCGCCGAGGAACGTTCCCGCCCCGGTGATCGAGCCACGAACCATTGGACTCCCGCGCCCGGTTAGATCGCCGGTGTCCGACAAGCCTTCGGAGAACGCCATGCTGACCCCCGCTCCGAGGGCCGTCGCGAGGCCAGCGATGAATGCCGTGTGTGGGCGGTGTGTGGCGATCGCGACCGAGAAGATTGGTGCGAGTGTCGAAAGTGACCCGTCGATCAGGCCGGTCATCGCCGGCTGCACCCGCTGTAACAGGAAGGACTGAGGCGCGTGCACGGGCGAGGCCATCAACGACATGGCACTAGGCCGCCAGCCCGGCGCATTCGCGACCGCCGCGCAGCTCGCGGAGCCAGCGGAGCGCCTCGCGTTCGACCTGACGGCTCCGCTCTTCACCCACGCCGAGCCAGCGTGCGATCTGCTCGTGGCTCTGAGCCTCCGTTCCGTCCAGGCCGAAGCGGCGGACGAGCACCTGACGGTGCTTGGCGGGCAGCGCCGCCAACATCCGCCGTACCTGACGCTGATTCTCGAGCTCGGCACTGTGCTCCCAGGCGCTGATCGCAGCCGGGTCCGCGATCAGGTCGCCGAGCGGCGACCCGTCCTTGCCGGCGATCTCGTCGAGCGACGTCGTCACGCGGGCGGCGCCACGCAGCGCGGCGACCGTCCGCACGCACAACCCGGTCTTCTCCGCGATCGCCTGGTCCGTGACGGCGCCCGGGGAAGTGCGGCGCAACTCGTCTTCCGTGCGCTGAATCCGCGCGCAGTGGTGCGCTGCCGAGGCCGGGATCCGAATCGTGAGCTCGGCGCCGATCGCGTTGATCAGCGAGCGGCGGATCCACCAGACCGCATAGGTCGAGAACTTCAGGCCGCGGCGGTGGTCGAACTTCTCGACGGCCCGCACCAGGCCGATCATCCCCTCTTGGACGAGGTCGTCGAACGGCACGCCGCGGCCGCGATATGGTCGCGCCACGGCGTAGACGAGGCCCAGATTGCACTCGATCATCTCGCGCTTCGCATTCAGGTCCCCGCGTTCGATGCGCTTGGCCAGGCCGACCTCTTCGGCTGCCGTGAGCGGCTGGCGCCCGCAGCTTGCGGAGCTCATGCCGGCACCGCCATCAGCCGCACGGCGGGACGCGCTGGCGGTTCGGTCAGGCTCTTCGCGGCGCGAATGAGCTCGTTCAGCGCCGGCGCCGGCGTCTCATCGCGCCACAGCAGCTCGAAGCAAAGGTTGCGACTTGGCTCGAGCGGGCGCACGATCACGTCGCCGCTGCCGGCGCCCGCAGCGGTACTGAGCGCCAGCGCTTCGCCATCGACGACGGACTTGAAAAGCGCCGGGCCCGGACCACCGCAACGCAACTCCGCGGTGACGCCGAGCTCGGACAGCATCTCGGCGACCGCGCGGTCGTAGCCGGCGCCATCGCGGTGGCCGGTGACGACGATCGGCTCGCCGCGGAGTTCGATCGCCGCGACCGGACCCGGGCGCCCGAGGCGGTGCTCTTGGCCGACGAGCACGGCCCACGGCTCGCTTCCGATCTGGGCCCGCTGCAGCTCGGGAGAGCTGAACGACGACGGCGCGACGAGCGCGTCGAGTCGGCCGTCGCGGAGGTCGCGGAGGAGCGTGCCGCCGTTCGACTCGACGACGGTGAGTTCGACTTCAGGGTGGTCGGCGGCGAACGAGTCGAGCAGCTGCGAGACGAGCGACCAGCGCGCGCCGGTCGCGATTCCAAGCCGGATCCCGCCGACCAGCCCGGCCTCGATGTCGTCGCCGGTGGCGCGCGCCTCCTCGGCAGCGATCAACGCCGCGCGGGCGCGCTCGAGGAAGATCCTCCCGGCATCGGTCATCTCGACCCCGCGCGGGTGGCGCGTGAGCAGCTTGACGCCGAGCTCCTCCTCGAGCCGGCGGATCTGTGTGGACAGGCCCGGCTGGGCGATCCAGAGCCGCTCCGCCGCGCGCGTGAAGCTCTGCTCCTCGGCGACCGCGACGAAGTACCTGAGGTGACGCAGTTCCATGGCGTGCAGGCTTCCATCGAACCGGCGCGCCGCCTATGGGTGCTCGCCGTATTCCGCGCTCCGGCGAGCCGTTCCGTCTTTCTGGCTAGCCCTACGCCATCGCGGTGCCGCTCCGGGAGTTTCAGGCGCTGATCCCAATGGCCACGGGCCGGTCGGTTGGCCGACCGGCCAACCGCGCTTGGTGGACAGCTTGCCGTCGACGATGTCGGCTCCCCACTCGCCCTTCACGAACGCCCCCGCATGGACAACGGCCTTCAGCGGCGTCCCGGCGACAAGGATGACTTCGGCCTCGCCGGACATGAGCTCAGCTCATGCGCGGTTCAGCGCCTGGCTGAGCGAAGCACTCGCCGCACGGTCGAGACCCTTGCGGAAGGCCGGGTGATGCGGTACTCCGCGCAGGTCATCCCCTCGGGGATCGTCGGCGGCTCGATGTATGGCGAAATCGTGCGCATGGCTTCATGCAGCCACGAGCGGGGCGGCGGTCGCGGCGGGCGCGAGCGAGACGCGGCGCGCTGCCTCGAACAGGGAGTGGGTGAATGCCCTGGTCGCGAGATCGGTGCTGTTCGGCCGTGTGAGGACTGCGCTCTCGCATATCGGCTGGTCAGCGGCGAGAGGCACGAAGCGAACTCCGGGGACCGCAACCGAGCCGACAACCGACTCGAGCAGGATTGCGATGCCGTCCCCGGCCGAGACGGCCAGCAGGGCGAGCTCCACGCGCGGCTCGAGCGTGTGGACGTAGGTCGGGGAGATACCGGCGGCCCGGCAGTTGGAAACGATCCCGTCGTGGAACGCCGGGTTCACCTCGCGCGCCAGCAGAATGATGCGTTCCGGCGCGACGCGTGCAAGGTCGATCGCTGCCGCGGTCGCGTGTCGATGCATCACCGGGAGCGCGACGACCGCCGACTGGGGGCCGAGCAGCGTCCGCTCGAGCCCGGCGCCCGGCGCCGGCAGTGAGACAACTGCCGCGTCAAGCCGCTCCGCACGCACGTCCTCGATCAGGTTGCGGGAGTTTCCGGTCTCGACCGTCACGCGCGTGTTCGGCATGCGCGTCTGCAGGTCCTGAAGGGCGCGTGGGACCGCCGGTGGCACCGAGTCGGGCAGGTAGCCGACGCGCAGCCGCGCTGCGGCGACGTCGTGAGCGTCGCGCGCCACGGCCATCGCGCGCTCCGCCTGGTGAAGCACCCGACGTGCCTCGTCGAGCATGGCCGCGCCGGCATCGGTCAGCAACACGCTGCGCTGCGTGCGCTTGAACAGGCGTATGCCGAGCTCCTCTTCGAGCTTGCGGACCTGCTCAGAGACGGCGGGCTGTGCAACGTGAAGGCGCTCTGCGGCGCGGCGGAAATGAAGCTCCTCGGCGACCGCAACGAAGTACCTGAGGTGGCGGAGTTCCATGGCGTACAGATTTCCAGCGCGGGCGCGGTTCGCCTATGGGAGGTCGCCGGATTTGTCGCTCCGGTCGTCCGTTCGCCGGTTTCCGGTTTTCCCTACCTGCGACCGCCCCCAGCGTTGCGATGATTTCGCTATGCCCGACGTCCTTGTGGTCGACGACGACGCTGCGTTTCGTGCGCTCGCAGTGCGCTTGCTTCAGGCTGCAGGGTTCCGCGTCGCGGGCGAGGCCGACAGCGTAAGGCGCGCGATGGAGGCGGTTCTCGATCTTCGGCCAGCGGCGGTACTGCTCGACGTCGGGCTTCCGGATGGCGACGGCATCACGCTCGCTGCGGAGCTCGTATCACTCCCGTGGAGCCCGCGGGTAGTCCTGACCTCTTCGGACGGAGACGCCGCGTCGTCTGCTGACGTCAATCGCTCGGGCGCCGCCGCGTTCATCGGGAAGGAGGACCTGAGCGACGTCTCGCTGCGGCAGGCTTTCGCTGCGCCGTAGGCGACAGAGGTTACGGTTGCACGGTGGCTATTCGCGTGGTCATCGGTGAAGACGATGTCCTGATGCGGGCCGGCATCTGCCGCCTCCTCGAAGACGCGGGCTTCGAGGTGGTCGCTCAGACCGGCGACGCCGACGACCTTCTCCGCAAGGCGCTTGCGCATCGGCCCGATGTGACCTTGACGGACGTCCAGATGCCTCCGCGAAAACAGGACGATGGCCTCCGCGCTGTGATCGAGTTGCGTCGCCAGCGCCCGGACTCGCGGGTCCTCGTCCTATCGCAGCATGCCGAACAGCAATACGCGCTCGACCTCGTCGGCGACGAGCCGGCTGGCGTCGGCTATCTGCTGAAGGAACGCGTCGGCGACATCGATGCGTTCATCGACGCAATCGAGCGCGTCGTGGACGGTGGGACTGCGCTGGACCCCGAAGTGGTCGCCCTGATGCTCGGGCGCCGACGCGCGGACGACCCGCTCGCAGAGCTCACCGTTCGCGAGCGCGACGTGCTCGCGGCGATGGCCGAGGGAAAGTCGAATCGAGGCATCGCGGCGGCGCTGCTCATCAGTGAGGCCGCGGTCGAGAAGCACACGACGAGCATCTTCTCCAAGCTCGACCTGGACCCGAGCCCAAACGAGCACCGGCGCGTGCTCGCCGCGCTGAAGTATCTCGGCGCGAGCTAGGCCGGGTGCGCAGCGCGTCCAGGCGGCGACGAGTTCTTGATCATCGCCGCCAACGTAGGCGCGCAAGGCCTAGCTCGCATCCCCCTGAACTGACAGTGAGCGCGACAGGCCACTTACTCGCGTCAGTCACTTGACTCATGCGGGCTGCCCGGTCCGCGCATTACGCTCGAACAGCAGCAATGGACCAGCGGCCCCTCACGCGAGCGCTCGTCGTGCTCACGTTCACGACGGGCCTCATCGACGCTGTGAGCTATCTGGGCCTCGGCCGCGTCTTCACGGCGAACATGACCGGGAACGTCGTGCTCTTCGGCTTCGGGCTGGCAGGTACCAGCGGGTTGCCTGTCCTGGCCCCGCTCGTCTCATTCGGAGGCTTTCTCTTTGGCGCGATCCTGGGAGGAGGAGCAGCGCAGCGTTCGCGATCGGACGGGGCCGTCCATGCCGCGTATGCGTTTGCCGCCGAGGCTGCCTTGCTGTCGGCGGTAGCCGTGGTCGCCGCGTTCGCGAGTGTCCGTGCGGGGACGGCGTCCGGCTACATCGTGATCGCCCTGCTTGCGTTCGCGATGGGTATCCGCAACGCGACGGTCCGGCGCCTCGCGGTCCAGGACCTCACGACGACCGTCCTCACCATGACGGTTACCGGCCTGGCGGCGGATTCACCGTTTGCAGGTGGAACGGGCAAGGGGTCGCGGCGCAGAATTCTCGCCGTCGGCGCGATGCTCACGGGTGCGCTCGCTGGAGCACTCTTGCTCAAGACGAGCGTGGCGCTGCCGCTTGCCCTGGCGGCTGGTCTAGCACCGTTTGCGTGTTTCGCCTCCAGGTCGACCGCACGTAGCTCCGCGCTCCATTGATCCAAGCGCCGTTCCTGTGATGCTCGAAGCGGCGCGGGCTCCGTCTTCGCCGGCCCACTCGCACCGAGGTGTGGAATCGCAGGCCACACGCCGGCGCCGTCAGCGGCGATTGCGCCGGCGCCGGAGAGCCACGCAACGGACGTGAACGGTGAGCCCGTGAATGTCCATGACGGCGTCATC
>DATBDN010000026.1:0-10354 GCA_036269895.1 Thermoleophilaceae bacterium | reverse complement strand
TTCCAGGCTGCAGCCGACGCGCTGGCGGCTGCCGATTCCGCATGGCTTGCGGGCCTGATCACCCGGCGCGTGCCGCTCGACCGGTGGGAGGACGCGTTGCAGCGCAGGCCTGACGACATCAAGAACGTCATTGAGTTCGCGCCCGCCTGACGCGGTGCGGATGGCTGAAAGGAGTTGAAGGCATGAGATTCGGAATCGTCGGTCTCGGACGGATGGGCGGCAACCTGGCACGCGCGGCGATGGAGCACGGCCACGAGGTCGTGGGCTACAACGTCGACGCCGAGCTCACACGAGCGCTCGCCGCCGAGGGGCTCGATCCCGCCGACTCGCTCGACGAGCTGAGCGGCAAGCTCGAGCCGACGCGCGTCGTGCTGCTCTACGTCCCGCACGGTCGCCCGACCGAGGACAGCTGCCGTGAGCTGCAGCGCCTTCTGGACGCGGGAGACGTAGTCGTCGACGGCGGCAACTCGCATTGGGAGGACTCCCGGCGCCACCACGCTGAGTTCGCAAGCCGGGGAATCCGCTTTCTCGACATCGGCACAAGCGGCGGCGTCTCGGGCGCTCGTAACGGCGCCTGCTTCATGGCCGGGGGTGACGAGGACGCATACCAGGTGGTGGAGCCGCTGCTGAAGGAGCTTGCTGTCGACGAATTGGGAACGGTCTTCGTCGGCGCTCCGGGCTCCGGGCACTTCGTCAAGCTCATTCACAACGCGATCGAGTTCGGCATGGTCCAGGCGATCGCCGAGGGAGTCGAGCTGCTCGAACGTTCCGAGTTCACCCTCGACCTGCCGTCGGTGTTCGAGAACTGGAACCACGGGTCGGTGATCCGGTCGTGGCTCGTCGAGCTGATGCACGATGCGCTGGCAGCGACCGAGCTTGCGGAGCTGTCGACGTACGTCGAGGACACGGGGGAGGTCAAGTGGGTGCTGGAGTGGGCGCTCGACAGGGACATTCCCTCACCGGTGATCTCCGACAGCCAGCAGGCGCTCATCGCCTACCGTGATCTCGATTGGCCCGCGGCGAAGGCGGTGGCGCTGCTTCGGCACGGTTACGGCGGGCACCCGGTGCACCGGAAAGCCGAGCAGCTCGTTCGCACGTAGGCGATGGCCAGCCGCGCGGATACGGCGGCCGTTACGGTCGAGCTGCGCTCGCCGATCGGCTCGTTAGAGGTGACGATCCTGCCGCGAGTCGGCATGCTGGGGTGGTCGCTCCGCCACGATGGTGAGGAACTGCTCGGCCACCCCGTGACGCTCGCGGAGTATGCCGCGACCGGCGAGCCGACAGGCGTCCCGCTCCTGCACCCATGGGCGAATAGGCTGGCCTCGCCCGAGTACGAGATCGCGGGTCGGCGGGTGAGGCTCGACATGAGCGCGCCGAACGTCCTGAAGGACCCGAAGGGCCTACCGATCCACGGCCTCGCCGGCGCCTCGCCGCACTGGGAGGTGCTCGAGGAGGAGCCGGCGCGGATCCGAGCGCAGCTGGACTATGCGGCATGGCCCGAGCTGGAGCGCGGGTTCCCGTTTCCGCACCTGCTCGAGCTGACCTTCGAGCTGTCGAACGACCGGCTCGAGGTCGTCACCGAGCTCACGCCCACCGGCGATGTGGCGGTGCCAGTGGCCTTCGGGTTTCACCCGTACCTGCGCGTGCCTGGCGTGCCGCGCGAGGAATGGTGGCTCGAGCTGCCCGTGACGAGCCGCATGAAGCTCGACGAGCGGCGGCTGCCCAACGGCCGGAGTGAGCCGGTCCGCATCGCGCCTGGCCCGCTCGGCGAAAGTGCGTACGACGACGCGTTCGACGCGTTCGACATGCCGGCCGAGTTCGCCGTGTCCGGCGGGGCGCGGCGGATTCACGTACTGTTTCTTGAGGGCTATCGCTTCGCCCAGGTGTACACGCCGCCCGGCAAAGACATGATCTCCTTCGAGCCGATGACAGCGCCGATCAATCCGTTCGAAAGCGAGCGCACGCTGCTTGCGCAGCCCGGCTCGAGTTACCGCGCGCGGTTCGACATCGGGGTCACTCCGATCTGACGAGGTCCTGCCGCCGCTCCGTCGCGCCGGTGATCAGCCGGCCGCCGCGGCCGTGGGTGAAGAAGTTGTACGACCAGCGCACCAATACGACCAGGCGGTTCTCGAATCCGATCAGGTAGTAGAGGTGCACGACCAGCCAGATCGCCCACGCGATGAAGCCGCTGATCTTCAGCCCCCTCACGTCGGCGACGGCGCGCGCCCGCCCGATCGTCGCGAGATTGCCCTTGTCGAGGTAGCGGAAGGACGGCGTCGGGCTGCCGGCGAGGCGGTCGCGAACCAGGCGGCCGGCGTAGCGCCCCTGCTGCATGGCGACCGGCGCGAGCCCCGGGAGCGGGTCGACCTTGCCGGTGTATGGATCTCGGACCCTCGCCATGTCGCCGATCGCGAGCGCGGACGGATGCCCGGGAATCGTCAGGTCGGGTTCCACGGTCACACGGCCCGCACGGTCGACCTCGGCACCTGACGCGTCGGCGAGGAGCCCGGCCAGCGGCGAGGCGGCCACTCCGGCGGCCCAGATCACGGTCCGCGCGGCCACACGCTGCGTTTGGCCGTCTGCGGACTCGATCTCGACGCCGTCGGAGTCGATGTCCACGACCCTGTGGCCGGGACGCGGCGTGACGCCGATCCGCTCGAGCGCCTGCGCGGCGCGGCTGGACAGCCGCGGCGGAAAGGCGGGGAGCACACGATCTGCCATCTCGACGAGCAGCACCCGTCCGAACCGTGGGTCGATGACCCTGAAGTCTCCGGGCAGAGTGTCGCGCGCCAGCTCGGCAATCTGGCCCGCCATCTCCACGCCCGTCGGGCCGGCGCCGACGACGACGTAGGTAAGCCAGGCGGCGCGATGGTCCTGGTTCGGCTCGCCCTCCGCCGCTTCGAATGCCCTCAGGATCCGGCTGCGTACTTCGAGAGCGCTGTCGAGCGACTTCACCTCCATGGCGAACGGCCGCCATTCCTCATGGCCGAAGTAGGAGTACGACGACCCTCCGGCCACGACCAGCGTGTCGTAGGCGACCTCGCGTGGCTCAGCGTCGCTTGCAGGTGGCTCCACCCGCACCACGCGCCGCTCCAGATCGACGTCGGTGACCTCGCCCATGACTACGTGGACGGACGTGTCGCGGCGGAAGATGGTCCGCAGCGGCTCCGCGATCTCGTCGGGCGAAAGGGAGGCCGTGGCCACCTGATAGGTCAATGGCTGAAACAGGTGGTAGTTGTTGCGGTCGATCAGGGTGACTTCGACCGGCGCCCTGCGGAGCGCCTTGACCGTCTCGAGGCCGCCGAAGCCCCCGCCAATCACGACCACCTGATGCGGCGACACCGGGGGACTCACGACTGTGGACATAGTCCGCCTGCCCGCCCGTGCAAGTCACCGCCGGCGTAGCACGTACGGCGTGGATACGCGGTGCCGGCGGCCTACCACAAGACTGAATGACCGCGCAGCCAACCCAGGTGTCGGTCGGCGACGCAGGACTCGTCGGCGTGATGACACTGCCACCCCGCGCCGCGGGCATGGTCGCGTTCGCGCACGGCAGTGGCAGCGGCCCGCCCAATCGAGCTGTCGCCGACGTGCTCGCTCGGGCGCGGATCGGCACGCTGCTTGTCGACCTGCTCACGGAGGCGGGGGAGCTCGAGGACACGGTCACGGGTGGCGTCCGCTTGGACATCGAGGTGCTCGCCGACCGAGTGATCAGCGCTATCGACTGGCTCGCCATCGAGTCGGTGACGGGCGACCTTCCGCGAGTGGTCGCAGAGCTCCCGCTCGGGTGCTTCGGCGCCGGGACAGGGGCCGCTGCGGCCTTGATCGCGGCCGCCAAGCGACGGGAGCGCGTGGTCGCTGTCGTCTCTCGCGATGGCCGCCCCGACCTTGCGGGCGACGCGCTGCCGGAGGTCACCGCGCCGACGCTCTTGATCGTCGGGGAGCGGAAAACCGAGGTGCTGCATCTCAACCGTCAGGCGCAGGCGCTGCTCGGGGGCGAGTCACAAGTCGAGGTCGTACAGAGCGCGACTCACCTCTTCGAGGAGCCCGGTGCGCTCGAACGCGTGGCCAAGCTGGCGCGGGACTGGTTCCTGCGGCATTTCCGCGCCGCGAGTTCGCACTGATCAGCTCTCAGGCGTGCAAGGCGCCACGTACCTCAGCGGGCAGCTGAGAGAGGATGTCGTCGACCTCGCCCTCGCTCACGTGCCTGCGCAGGACGCGGGTGACGACCTCGGCTGCCCGCTCGGCATGGCCGGCTCCGTCGAGTTGCGCCCGCTCGGCAAAGCGCGCGAGGAACGGCTGGCGGTCACGCACCTTTCCGGTGTCGTCGCCGGGATCGAAACCCTCCCAGAGTGCTCCCCGGATGACGAGCGGCAGTTGCGCTGACAGCTGCGCGGCCTCGTCGAGGTTCAGCTGCTCCCGGATGAGCTGAAGATAGGTGCGCAGAATGCGCCAGGCGGCCTCACGGTCGCCGATGCCGGGCTCGGAGTCGATGTCCTTGAGCCATTCGTTGGTCTTGTGGACGCTGCGTTCGATTCTGTCTGCACTCGTCAGCGACATGTCGCTTCCGGTAGGCCACCGCCGGGCGCCCGGCAAGAGGCGGTCTTCAAACTTGGTCTCGCCGCTCGCTCCTGCGGAAGAGGTATCGCCAGCGTGAACGCGGTGGCGAGCCCCGACAGTCCGATGACCAGGAACGGTTCGACCAGGATCCCGCCGCCCAAACGCCGGTCTGGACGAGTTCGACGGATGAGGGGGCGAGCGTCGAGCCGCACCTGATACGCAGCCGCGCGACTCATGCAGCGCCGAGCTTGACGATCAGCGTCGCGCGCTGACCGTTGCGGCGCACGAGGTCCACCTTTACGCGCTGGCCAGGCTTGAACTTGGTGAGCGTGAGCGCGAGTTGCTCGGTCGTGGGCGTGGGCGTGCCGCCGACGGCGACGATCACGTCGCCCGCGCGGATCCCCGCGTCGGCGGCCGGCCCGCCGCGTTGGACGCTTTCCACCAGGACGCCGCCGCCGACGATCGTGCTGACTTCGACGCCGAGGAACGCGCGCTCCGCCTGCGAGACGTGGCCGGAACCGATCAGCTTGGCGGCGACGTTCCGAGCCGTGTTGCTGGGGACGGCGAAACCGATCCCGGGGGCCTGGGCGCCGCCGAACTCGGGGTCGGTCGCTGCGAGGGTCGGGATGCCGATCACGCGGCCCGTGATGTCTACGAGCGCGCCACCCGAGTTGCCAGGGTTGATCGGCGCACTCGTCTGCACTGCGGACGTGATGATCACTCCGTTGGCCTCCGAAATTGTGCGCCCGACCGACGAGACGATGCCCTGCGTGACGCTCGAACGGAGGCCGAGTGGGTTTCCGATCGCGAACGCGAACTCGCCGACGGCAATCTTCGACGAGTCGCCGAACGAGGCGGGCTTCGGCCTCGCATCCGTAAGCCGCACGACCGCGATGTCGCCGCCCGGGTAGGTCCCGACCAGTTCGCCGCGGTGCTGCGACCCATCCGGAAGGGTGATCGCGAATGTGTGGAAGCGCCCCACGACGTGGGCGTTCGTGATCACGTCACCGTCGTGGTCGAGTACGACTCCGGAGCCGAGGCCCGCCGGGGTCTGGATCTGGACGACCGTCGGGGCGACCGCCTTCACCACCTCGATGAACTGGCGCTGGAGCGTCACGGCCGAGGGCGAAGCGCTCACCAGCGGTGTCGTCGAGATGTGCGCTGAGCGCCCGCCCGGGTTACCGCCGCCGCCACCGCAGCCAGCGAGCACGACGAACAGCACGGCGACGGTAATTCGGTGATGCACGCGCATCGAGTGGGCCATAGGAGTGGTGTGCGTGTTGCGGTAGGCCCGCGGCGAGATCCGTCAAGCCGTCTGTTGACGCGGCCCCTGCGCGGCCTAGTCAACGACATAGAGGCGCAACCTCTCGACCGCAATGGAACTCGGACCCAACCCACACCGGCATGTCGACCATGACCCGATCGGCCGGCGAGGTTCACCGGGCACGCGCACGGTTCCGCAGCCAGCGCGCCATCCGGAGCGGCAGCAGCCCGAAGAACGGCGCACGCTGTCCCAGGTCCTCGCGATCTTCGCGGTCGAACGCGACCGCATAGCGGCGCGCGGCGTCGGCGCTGGGATAACGCTTCTCGCCTCCCGCTCCGCAACCGCGTTGGCAGCGCCAGTACATCGTGTCCCCGTCGCTCGCGAAGCGATAGCGGTGTCCGAACACGCGGCACCTGACCATTCCAATGACAGTAGGCCCCGCCGGAGGTGAAGCAATTGCGCGCGGAAGCCAGCCCAAGCATGGCATCCCCGACCACGCCGTCACGCATCATCAGCACCAACATCCCCGCGCGGCTCGACCGCCTCCCGTGGTCGCGCTTCCACTGGCGGATCGTCATCGGCCTCGGCACGGTCTGGATTCTCGACGGCCTCCAGGTGACGGTCGTCGGATCGATCGCGCCGCGCATGACCGAACCCGGCAGCGGAATCGACCTCACGAGCGCGGGCGTCGGAACGGCAGCTGCGCTCTATGTGGCCGGCGCGTGCGTCGGCGCCTTGTTCTTCGGGCATCTGACCGACCGCTTCGGGCGCAAGAAGCTGTTCATGATCACGCTCGGCGTCTACGTCGTCGCCAGCGTGGCCACGGCGTTCTCGTTCGCCGCCTGGTACTTCTTCCTTTTCCGCGCCCTCACGGGCTTCGGAATCGGGGGCGAGTACTCGGCGATCAACACCGCGATCGACGAGCTGATCCCAGCGCGCAACCGGGGCAGGGTCGACCTCGCGATCAACGGGAGCTTCTGGGTCGGCGCTGGCATCGGAAGCGTCGCGTCTTTGCTCTTCCTCGACAAGGCGCTGTTCGCGTCGAACGTCGGCTGGCGGCTCGCGTTCGCGATCGGTGCAGTGCTCGGGTTCGCGATCCTGCTGGTGCGGCGAAACGTGCCCGAGAGCCCGCGCTGGCTCTTCATCCACGGCTACGAAGTAGAGGCCGAGCGGATCGTCGAGCAGATCGAGGCCGAGGTCGGCCGGGAGACCGGCGAGGACCTGCCCGAGCCGAAGGAGACGATCGCGGTCCGCCAGCGCGAGGCGATTCCGTTCCGCGAGATCGCGCGGGTGTCCGCGAAGCACTATCCAAAGCGCGCGGTCCTCGGGCTCGCCTTGTTCATCGGCCAGGCGTTCATGTACAACGCCGTCACCTTCGACCTGGGCACGATCCTCACGAAGTTCTTCGGCGTCAGCTCCGCTGCTGTCCCTGTGTTCATGGTGATCTTCGCGGCTGGGAACTTCCTCGGGCCGCTCCTGCTGGGGCGCCTGTTCGACACGGTCGGCCGGATCCCGATGATCTCCGGCACCTACCTCGTGTCGGCGGCTGTCGTGGTCGTGCTGGGGATACTGCTGCGAGACGGCTCGCTGACGCGCTGGTCCTTCATGGCGCTCGTCGTCGGGACGTTCTTCTTCGCCTCGGCCGGTGCGAGCTCGGCGTACCTGACTGTCAGCGAGATCTTCCCGATGGAGACTCGTGCGCTCGCAATCGCGTTCTACTACGCCATCGGCACCGCGATCGGCGGCATCACAGGACCGCTGCTGTTCGGCCGGTTCATCCACAGCGGCAGCGTCGACCAGGTGGCCACGGGCTTCTTCATCGGCGCCGCAGCGATGGCGCTCGGCGGAATCGCCGAGCTGCTGTTCGGGGTGCGCGCGGAAGGGCGGTCGCTCGAAGGGATTGCGCGGCCGCTCACGGCCGTGGAGGCCGAGGGAGCGCCTGCCGAACCTGTCCCCGCCGAGCCCGCGGAACGCGAGCGCGACGACCGGATTCACGCGCGCCGTGCCCGCCGGGAGGAGCGCGAGCGCAGGGGTCTCCGCCGCTATCGGCCCGGAGTCGGCAGCTCGTTCTACTCGCCCGGCATGCTCGGGACGGCGGGAACGACGAGTCGCTACAACGCGATGGCAGAGGAGGACCTCGACCGCGAGATCGAGTCGCTCGACCACGCGCTCCACGAGCGCGGGCCCGCAGACGAGAACGAGCTGGAGGTCTTCGTGCACGGCGAGTCCTGGGGGCCGGGGCGCTTCGACGACGCCCTGCGAGAGGCGATCGATGAGGGACGGATCCGGCGTCTTTCGCGCCATCGTTACGCACCCACGAACGGCAACGACGGAACCAGCCGCGAGGCCGGGGCCGTCCCCGGTTGAGCCGGTGAGGCGCAGTGGGCGCAGCCAGGCATGGCGCCAGGTTGGTCTCGCTCGCCACCTGAGTCGCAGGGCGGTCAAGCGAGCCCGCATCGAGTCGCTCGTCCTGCTCCCTGTTCTGGCCGGAATCCTCGCGGTCTACAGCGAGCGTCGGGTCCTGTTCCCACGCGACTGGGACACCGCGGTACGTGGGCTGATCGCGATCGCTCTCGCGTGCGTCGGCTGGCAGTTCGCTCGCGACATCGGCCGGGCCCTCGGTCCGACGCTGTTCCGGCGGATGGAGCCCGGCACCGCCGGCACGGTCGGCTTCCTGATCCGGTTGTCCACGATGCTGGTCACGGCGATCGTTGCGGCGCGTGTAGCGGGGCTCGGATCGCGGACCGTCGCGCTCGGTGGCGCCGCGGCGACGGTCGTCATCGGCCTGGCCGCGCAGCAAACGCTTGGAAATGTGATCGCCGGGACCGTGCTGATCAACGCGCGCACCTTCCGGGTGGGTGAACGGGTACGGCTGCAGGGCGGCTCGCTGGCCGGAACCGTCGAAGGCGTGGTGAGCACGCTCGGCCTGATGTACACGACCCTGGCGAGCGGAGAGGAACCGATCATGGTCCCCAACTCCGTCGCCCTGGGCTCAGCCGTCGTGCCGCTGCGCCAGCCCACCGGCGTGGAGCTGCGCGCACGACTCAGGCCGAGCGTCACGCCAATCGAGGTCGAGGAGCATCTCAAGGACGCGCTCGAGACGCCACTGCGGGGGTCGCCGCGGATCACGCTCGAGGAGGTCGACGGCGACGAAGTCGTAGTGCGCATCTCGGCGACCCCGCAGCAGTCGGCGGACGGTCCCCGGCTCGCCACGGAACTGCTCGGCGCGATCTCGTCCCAGGTCCGCGGGCGTGCGCGCGTTGAGGGGGCGCTCGACGGGGCTCGATCAGGTGATGGAGGAGGGGGTGAATGAACGGCTTCGCGTCAGGAGAAGCGGGCGTGACGCCGATCGATGTGACCGTCGAGGGCGATGCGTCACCGGCGGCGCTCGACGCCGCCCGTCAGCGCTTCGCCTCGTTGGAGCGTTTCGCCGGGAAGCCGCTCGCCGGCGCTCGGCTGGCTCTGCGTCGCGGCAAGCCGCACGCAAACAAGCCGTGGACAGCCGACGCGAGCGTGCTCTATGGAGAGGCCGGGCGGGTGCTCGCCGCTCACGCGGCCGGGCGTGATCCGCTCGAGGCCACCGACGCGGTATTCGAGCGGCTGCGCCGGCAGCTGCGCAGGGTGGCGGACGCCGAAGTCGCTCAGCGCAACGAGCCCCGCGTTATCCGCGCCGCAGTCGAGGACTTGGACCGCGGCGACCGGCCGGAGGCGCGGCTCAAGCCACCGGAGGAGCGGGACATCGTTCACCGCCGGACGTACGTCAGCGTGCCCGTCGGAACGCTCGACGCCGTCGCCGACCTCCTCGATCTGGACGTCGAGTTCCTGCTCGTCAAGCACGTCCGTACGAACGAGGACGTCGTGGTCTACCGCCGCGACGACGGTCGCATCGGCCTGATCCATCCACCGGGCAGCGCGCTCGCGGACGAGAACGACATCGTCGTGCCGGAGCCGAGCCGCTACACGGAGCCGCTGACGCTCCGGAACGCACGCGACGAGATGGACGTCCTGAACCACCGCTTCCTGTACTTCGTCGACGCCGCCGACGGGCGCGGGAAAGTCCTCTACCTCCGCCACGACGGCGACTACGGGCTCGTGGAGCCCAGATGAACGTCGTCACATCGACCCGAAGGAGGTCGCCCCCGTGGACCCGCTGAGCCTGCTCATGACGGGCGCGTCAGTGCAATCGTTCCCCACTACGCGATGAGCGGCGGCACGCTCGTCGCCCTCGCGGCGGACCAAATCGTGCTGGACGCCCACGCCGCGCTCGGGCCGGTCGATCCCCAGCTCGGCCCGTACCCGGCGGCGTCGGTCATCGAGGCGACCGAGCGCCCGGGTCAGCACGACGACCAGCGCGGATGCTGGAGTGGCACGCGTCGGCCAGCTGCGCGCGGGAGACGGCGCGGGTGCTGGCGACCGGCGTCTGGACGCATGACCACCCGCTCCAGCTGCCCGAGCTGCAGCTGCTCGGGCTGCCTGTGACGCTCGGTGTGCCGCAGCGCGTGCGCGGTCCCCGCGCAGTCGTCGAGCAAC
>DATBDN010000025.1:0-27605 GCA_036269895.1 Thermoleophilaceae bacterium | reverse complement strand
TCTTCTGCTCGACCTCATCGACGTAGAGACGACCCCATGCGATCCGGTCGTCACGGATGCCCATGATCAGCACGCCGCGCTCGTCCAGTGGCGTGCCGTCGCTCTTCGTGCCGGTCCAGTGGACCTCGAAGAAAACGGTGTCGCCATCGACCGCGGAACTGACCGTCTCCGCGTGGAAGTCCGGAATCGCGGCCAGCACCGAGCCCCAGTTCGCGCGCACCTGATCGGCCCCCTGGAACGTGCGGCCCGGGAACAACGGCTGCTCGCTGCGGTAGTCCTCGTGGAAGCAGGCAAGCATCGCGTCGAGGTCGTGCGCGTTCTGCGCCGCGATGACGCGCTCGATGACGGCCAGCGGGTGGCCCATTGGCCGAGCATATGCCGCACTTATCGCCGCGCCAACCCCCGCGTGGGGGACATCGTCCGCGCGCGCCTAGTAGTTCCCGGTGATGCGGTCCCAGGCTCGGTGCAGCTTGCTCTGAAGCGGGCTCTCGGAGTCCTCGACGCCGTGGCTCTCCATCACCGCGGGAGCAGGCGTTGGCTTCGGCAGATCCTTGACCTCGGCTGAGGGCACCTTCAGCACGCATGCGCGCTCGTACAACTCGTCCACCTGCTCCGAGTCGACGAAGTGCAGGCCGCCCGGACCGCTCTCCACATCTATGACCAAGCCGTCGAAGATGTCGCTGTCGGCGTCCGCCAGCACGTGCTCGACCTTGCCGACTCGCTCGCCATCGCTGCTGATCACGTCGGTGCCAGGCTGGAGCGCCAGGTATGACGTCGGTTTGCCGTAGTCCACGTGACTCGCCTAGAGCCGCGCCATCTCGTCGATGCAGACCGCTGCCGCGAGGATCAGCGCGTCATCCTCGCCCGGCGCGACCTCAATCCCGTAGGTGTCGCGGATCCTGAACCAGCGCTTCGAGATCTCGGCGACTGTGTGGCCGTCGCGTTCGATCTTGTACTCGTGGTCGAGCACGTTCCCCTTTGCGCTCAAATCTCCGCCAGCGTCGAGCTCGATCGCGAAGCGGTCGCGCAGCGGCGACACCAGCGCCTTCTTGATCGTCCCGACGTGCTGTCCGTCGTGCTCCAGCTCCATCTTGTCGCGGACGCTGAGCTTGCGCTCCTTGATCTTGATCAGCTCGTCGCCGTCGGCATTCTCGAGGATGAACGTCTTGCGAATCCGCAGCGCCTTGCCGTCGACCTTGAACGCGTGCCGGTCGTCGTCGGTGTCGATCCAGAAGTCGTCACCGACGTCGAACAGCCTCGCGCGCATCCGGTAACGGGTGCCGCCGGAGTCTTCGTGTCTGCGAAGCAGGCCCATTGCGGGAGCGTGCCGATGCTCGGCGACGGATGCAAGGATGCGGTCAGGTCGCGTCTGCTCGTGCGTGCCTGCCGTCACACGCGCGCCGGGTGACTCGCCCCGCCTAGCGCTTCACCACGATCTTCATCGTCATGCCCTGGTGGATGTCGCACAGGAACGTGTACGTCCCGGGCGTCACCAGCTTGTGCTTGAACGTGTAGCCGCCCGCGGCGTAGTCGGACATGAACCGCTTGACGCCCTTCGGGTGCTTGTCGAGCATCACGTCGTGGGTGTCGGTCAGGCCGACCGGCCAGGTCCACTTGATGGTCGTCCCCGACTTCACCGTCATCTTCGACGGCGAGAAATAATCGTCGTGAAGCGTCACCTTTTGGGTCGGGAGGGCGCCCGCCCCGGCCGAAGCCGGGACGAGCGCAGCGCCCATGACGAGCGCCCCGATTGCTGCGAACGGGCGCTTCACTTGACCGGGCTCGCGCTGCCGCGGGTCCAGTGCTCCAGCGCCGTCCGTCCGGCGATTGGAGCGTGCGCCGAGGCGATCCAGTTCGCTTCGTGCGTCGGATCGCCGAGTGTCCAGCTCACGGCTGTCTGCTGCGTGTCCGTGCTGAGCTGGTTGTCGCCACCGAACGGGCAGCCCGGGTACATCCCCGGGTCCGCCGGCAGCGTGGCATGTACCCCTGTGTTGTCCTGGAAGCAGTTGCCAGAGCCGTCACCGTCGTAGAACAGGTCGCGCCCGTTCAGGTCGGTGCCGTCCTTGCCGAAGGCGTTGGCCTGGATGACGTTGCCCTCGAGCTTCTGCGCGTCGACCTGCTTGAGCAGCAGCTGCTGCACCATCGCGACACCGCTCAGGTAGTTCCCGAAGATGCGGTTGTTCTCGACGAGCGTGCGGCGGCCACCAAAGAGGAACACTCCGACGCCGACCGGGAACGGCACGTCGCCGGTCTTCGAGCGCGTGACCGGGAACGGGGCGCCCTTCCAGTAGTTGAAGTTGTTCCAGTAGATGTCGTTGTCGGCGATGACGTTGTCTTCCGGCGGCGCCCACTTCTCGCTGTCCAGCGCGTTCGGCACGATGCCGATGCCGTTGTCGAACCACTCGGAGCGAGTGATCGTGACGTAGCGCATGTTGGTGCCCGAGAAGCCGAGCGTGTTGCCGTACGACTTGACGTTCGTGACCACCGAGCGGATCGGCTTCGCCTGCACCGGCGTCTGGCCGATGTAGAAGCCGGAGTCGTTGTTCCACGCGCCGATGCTGTTGGCCATCGTGCCGCCCTTCGAGTTGAACGCGTAGACGCCGTAGGTGCCGGTGTTGATCGCGCGCACATGATCGACCAGGTAGCCGGTCACGTTGAGCAGGAAGACGCCGTTGCCATGGAACTTCGTCGTCGTGAGGCCCTGGACGGTCACCTGGTTGGCGCTGTTGACCATGACGCCGTTCTGCGCCGCGGCACCCTTCAGCCGGCCACCGTCGATCACGACCTTGGCCGGGTTCGACTTGTTGCCGATCAGGCGCAGATAGCGCTTGTTGGCGCCGGTGATCTTGACGCTCTCGCGGTAGGTGCCGTTGGCAATCTTGATCGTGTCGCCGGCCTTCGCCGCGTTGACGGCTTTCTGGATGCTGTGGAAGCGCGCGTGCGGCCCCACCTTGAGGGTGTGGTGCGGTCCCTTCGGCGCGCTCTGCACCTGACCGGGGTCGGTCGGCGCTGGATAGTCGACGGCCAGCGCGGGGCCGGCGGTAGCGAGCGCGCCAGCGACGGCGAGCCCGACTGTGATCGGGTACTTCATTGGATTCCTTTCCTTCAGGAGGGGTCGACCAGGTACCAACCGGCCATGCCGGAGTCCTGGTGGGGGAACACGTGGCAGTGGTAGAGCCAGCGCCCCGGGTTGTCTTCTGTCCAGCGGGCGGACACTGTCTCGCCCGGTCCTAGGGTCACGCAGTCCACGTCCGGCCCGTCGCCGTCCTTTGACCAACGGTGACCGTGCACGTGGAACGTGTGGAAAAAGGCGTCCATTCCGATCGCGTGCAGGGCGACGGTCTGACCTACCTTGGCGCGGATCGTGGGAGTGTTGCCGGCCCATGCGCGCCCGCTGATGCACTCGAAGTTCGCGCGCAAGCCGGTCACCGGCGGCGCGAACGAGTGCATGAACAAGACGTGCTCGACGTCCGGCGCCGGCTCGCCCTTCTCCCTGATGATGATCGCTCCGAACAGGCCGCGCGCCGCGTTCATCGTCGCGTTCGGGCCGTGGTCGTGGTACGGCCAGACGCCGACGGAGTTCGGCATGCACTCCCACGTGTACTTGAACTCCTCGCCGGGCGCGATGAAGCCGCCGGCGCGGGTGTAGTCACCCAGGTGCGAGCCGTCGTAGTCGGGCGTGTAGCGCACGCCGTGCGGGTGCATCGTGATCGCCTGGCCGAAGTGCTTGTCGGCGTTGCGCAGGTGGACGACGATCACGTCGCCGACCTCGGCCTCGAGCGTCGGGCCGGGGATGCTGGGCGCGCCGAGCGGTCGTGCAAAGCCGGGTGTGAACAGCTGGTACGCGAAGGCGCGGAACTTGGTCGCGCGCGGCACCGGCATCTTCATCCAGTCGTCGCGGTGCGTGGGTGCTATGTCCCACTTCACGCTTGTTGCCGCGATCCAGTACTCGCGGACGCTGCCGCCCGGCTGGGGCTGCGGCGTGCCGAACTTGAGCGAGTCGAGCGGGTCCTTGGGGGATGGTTTCCCGCCCGCTGTCGTCGGCGCGCCGGGTGCCATCGACATCGCGTTTCCGCCATGGCCCATCTGCATCGCGGATGCGACCCGCGACTTCGCGGTCAGGCAGAACATCGTCGAGGCTCCTATGAAGGAGCGGCGGTCGAACGAGGGAACCATGGAACCCCGATGCTCGCGGGGAAACCTCGAAGCGACGATGGCTCGGTTGCGTGATCCCTCAGGAAACGCGCTCGCCGAGCGCCTTCGCGACGAGGTGCGCGCGCGAACGTGCTCCGAGCTTGCGCATCGACTTCGTCACGTGCTTGCGGGCGGTGTTGGGAGAGATGTTGAGCGCGCCCGCAATCTCCTCGCTGGTTGCTCCAAGCGCGACCATCTCCACCACTTCGTGCTCGCGCTGCGACAACTCACCGGTCGCGTCGCCACCCTCGCGGCGGAAGTGCCGGCCCCAGCGCGACACCGCCAGCGCGACGAACAGCACCAGCCGCTCTCCGGTCACGGATTCCGGGTGGACGCCGAACTGGACGAGCATGGTCTCGCCGTCGGCGCGCCGCAGCTCGGCGTCCCCAGTGACCATGCCGCGGTCGATCACCCGATGCCACTCCTCGCGAGACAGGAGCGGGCCGCCGACGACGAAGTCGTACGTGTGCCGGCCTACCAGCCGGCTCGGTGGATACCCGAGCATCCGGGCCAGCGCCGAGTTCACCTGCACGACGCGGCGCTTGTCGTCCGTAAGTGCCATCGGCGTCTGGGAACGAGTGAACGTCTCCTCGAAGAGACTTGGCCAGCCGCTGCCTGGCGCCGACACGCCCATGGGGGAAACCTAACCGCGCGTTGGTTAGCGTTGAAGTGTGAGCGCTCACCAAGCGGCCACGATTTCGCTCGACCAGTCGCACCCTGCGACCCGCTCGCGGGGACTGGGTCGCCTCATGGACGGGCGTGTCGTGAGGGTCGGCGCGCCCGTGATCTACGTGATCGCGTTCGCCGTCGCGGTGGTCAGCTGGGGGCTGCCAGTGGCGCGCGACCAGTTGTTCCTCTGGATCGGGCTCGGGCTGGCCGCGTTCAGCGTCTCCGCCTGGCGCAGCTGGGGCGTGATGGTGCTCGAGTGGCTTCCGTTCCTCGGCCTGCTCGTGCTCTACGACTACTTCCGCGGGGCGGTGTCGGTGGCCGCCGGGCAGGCGCACGTGCTGCCGCAGATCGACGCCGACAAGGCGCTCTTCGGGGGCAGCGTGCCGTCGGTCTGGCTGCAGCAGCACCTGTGGACCCCCGGCCATTACCACTGGTACGACTACGGCGTCTGGGGCGTCTACATGAGCCACTTCTTCGCTGTGTGGGTCGTCGCCGCCGTGCTCTGGCGGGTGTCGCGTCAGCGCTTCCGCCGCTACGCGGTCCTGACGATCACCCTGACGATCGCGGCGTTCCTGACGTATTGGCTGTATCCGGCGCAACCGCCGTGGCTGGCCGCTCAGGACGGCTTGATCCCGTCGGTCGACCGGATCGTGCCGCTCGTGTGGGGCCACCTTGGAGTCCACACGATGAAGTCCGCGTACGAGAACGGCGACTTGGTCAACACGGTCGCCGCGATGCCGTCACTGCACGCGGCCTACCCGTTCATGCTGATGCTGTTCTTCTGGCCGGCCGGCAGGCTCGTGCGGGTCGTGCTCGGGGCGTACACGCTCGCGATGGCGTTCACGTTGGTGTATGGCGGGGAGCACTTCGTGATCGACATCCTGATCGGGTGGGCGATGGCGGCCGCTGCGTACGCGGCCGTCACCTGGGGAGTCAATTCCATGCAAGCTCGGCGCGCGTCTGCCAGTAGGCGCCCGAGTCCTCCCCAAGAACTCGGAGCAGCTCCGTAACGACGGGCTGCGCGTTGACCGCCGCGGCCTGAAGATTGCTTTCGAGCTCCTCGGCGGTCGCCGCGCCGCTCAGCACGACGTCGCACCAAGGCTGCGCCATGACGGCGGCGAGCGCCAGCGCGTCCGGCGTCGTGCCGACGTCGCGTGCTGCCTCTACCAGCTCCGGCACGTCGCCGCGTGCGGTGAGCCTGCCGTTGGCCACCGCCTCCTTGACGATCACGCCCAGGCCGGCTGCGTGGGCGGCCGCGAGCGCCGGTCCCGCGGCGCGCTCCAGCAGGTTCCAGGTGGCCTGGACGGTGTCGAAGCCTCCTACCTCGAGCGCTCGCTCGATCGTCTCGGCCTGACCTGGCCCCGTGACCGTGATCCCGATCGAGATGCCCCGCTCCCGCAGGCGATCCAGCTCGCCGCGGACACCCGCGTCGTCGAGGACCCCGCTGTCGAGTGTGGCCGAGTGGATCTGGTACAGCCGCAACGCCGGCCCCAGCAGGTCGAGGGTCTCCGCCGACTGTCGGCGCAGCGTCTCGACCGACAGGTCTTTCACCTCGTGCACCGGCGCATCCACGCGCCAGTCGGCGGTGTAGCTGTAGCCCCACTTGGACCCGACGGTCACATCGCCTCGCCCCAGGCCGCGCGCGGCGAGCCAGGTCGCGAGAAAAGCCTCCGCCCGTCCATATGAGCGGGCGGCGTCGAAGTAGCGGACTCCACCCGCGTACGCGGCGTCGAGCACCGCGTGTGCGCGCCGCTCCATCGCCCCAACGTCTGTCTCACCCGCGAGATCGGCGCCGTGGCCGAGATTTATGTAGCCCGGACGGCCGAGCGCGGCGAGCCCGAGGCCGATAGGCGTCGGGAGGGAGTCTGGAATCGGACTGGAAGAATGCATCTGTAAACAGGAAAGCTTGCCTGTGGATGCCCACGCAGTACACGGCAACACGCACAGGACGAGGGTCAGGCCCATCGTTTGGGGGTTCCTGGGCCTGGTGGTGGTCCAGCTACTGGTGTTGGCGGGGAACGCGAGCGCGCGGGTTGCGGTCTCCGCGAGTGCGACGGCGGCGAATCGCGGATCGGGCGTCGATGTCACCGTGCGCGGCCCCGCAACCGTCGCGCGCTCGGACTTCAAGCTGGCGGCCGCCGGAGACATGTTCGCGGTGCGCCGCTGGAGCGGCCATCGCGCCCGCGTCGTCGTCCCGCCACGCCGCGCGCGCCGAATACGCCTGACGTTCGGGGCACCGAGAGCCGCCGTCGAGGATGGGGCCCTGGTCTACCGATCGCGTGTCTTCCGCCTTGGTCGGTCCGCGGTTGCGCGCGCTGCCCAGCAATCGGCCATCAACACGTTCCCGGTCACGCACGGCGTCGGCGACCCCTGGGGCACCGCGGCCGACGGAGCGGGGAGGATCTGGTTCGCCGAGCCGGGTTGCGACTTCGCCCCCACCTGCGCCCGGGGCACTGCTCCGGGTCAGATCGGCGTGCTCGATCCCGGCTCGGGCGCGGTGACCGTGTACCCGCTGCCGAACATCCCGGGCAACCAGCCGATCTTCGTCGCGTTCGACGGCGCGGGGATCCTCTGGTTCACAACGCCGAACAACGACAGGATCGGCGCGTTCAACCCCGCCACAGGGAGCTTCATCGGCCAATGGTCGGTCACGTCTGGAAGCGGCCCGTGGGATCTGACCTTCGCCGGCGGACAGATCTGGTACACGGAGCACCTCGTCTCGGCAATCGGCCACTTCGACCCCGCGACGCACGCGCACCAGGACTTCCAGACGCCAACTGGGAACTCGAACCCCTACGGCATCGTTGCCAGCGGCGGACAGCTCTGGTTCACGGAGAACAACAGCAGCGTCGATCAGGTCGGCGTGCTCGACACGACGCGCGGCAACGCGATCGCGGAGTACCCGATCGTGCACCCGTCCAGCGGCACGCCGCACCTGATCGTCATGGACGCGAACGGGCATCCGTGGTGGACGGAGGGCTGGTCGAACACGATCGCCACCCTGAACCCCGCCGTGGCCACGCCCGGCAGCTGCGGCCCGGCCACCGGCGCTTGCAACGGCGTCCAGCGCTGGCAGCTGCCGCCTCCTTCAAGCAACTGCGGTGGCGGTCAGGCGCACGCGTCGGGCATCACGATCGACGCCGCCGGGCGCGTCTGGCTCGACAACTCCCTCACGGCTCAGGTTGGTTCGTTCACCCCGTCGACGCAGACGTTCGACCTGACCACGCTTAGCGGCTGCGGCCTGCACCCCCACGACGGCCTCAGCCTCGACCCGGCCGGCAACGTGTGGTTCGACGAAGAGTTCGCGAACGCGCTCGGGGAGCTGATCCCGCCACCGGCGCCCCCCGCGCCGCCCGCGCCGGGCCTCGGGCCGGCCGCCGGCCAGAGCGGGAGCAGCGTGCCGCCGCCGGTGAACAAGGCGGCGCCGACCATCCGCGGGAGCCGGCGCGAGGCGCACACGCTGGCCGCCCAGAACGGCTCCTGGGCGAACGGGCCGACCGCTTTCAGTTACACATGGCAGCGCTGCCTCCGCCGCTGCGCGAACATCAGACGGGCGACAAGCCGGTCCTACAGGCCGACGGCCGGCGACATCGACGCGAAAGTGCGCGTGGTCGTCACGGCGAGCAACGCAGGCGGCAGCGCACGGGCCGTGTCGCGCATCGTCGGCCCGATCGGCCCGAGCCTGAAGCGGGTGAACGAAGCGTTGTCGCGGCTGCTCGCGGCGAGCACCAAGGGCGTGACGATCGCGAAGCTGCGCAGGAGCGGCGCCTACAGTCGCGCGTTCACCGCGCCGAGCGGCGGCAAGCTGAGGCTCTTCTGGTACGCGCGTCACGTGCTGGTGGCAGCCAGCGAGAGGCGGTTCGCCAAGGCCCACGGCGCCCGGCTGACGATTCAAGTGACGGGCCAGGGCAAGCGGCTGCTGACGAGATCAAGCAGGCTCACGATCGGCGCGAAAGCGGTATTCACTGCGGCGCACGAAGCCGGGATAGTCGGGCGCAAGCGCGTGACGCTTCACGCACACTGAAGCGAGCGAGATATCACTTCTTCGACCGGTCACGAATCGGCAGAGATCGACCGGTCACTTAACGGGTCTATAGACCCCATAAGTGACCACTCGGCGAACGGATAAGAGGCGCGCGAAATCGACCGGTCACTCAAGGGGCCTATAGACCCCTTAAGTGACCACTCGGTGCCGGCGGCGGCGATTTCGGGGCGCGGAGTCGCTCCGGCGCAACCAGCCGGCCAGCGGAGCGCTCAGCGGAGACCGCGAAGCGCTGGCGCACCGTTCCCCCTGGTCGAGTTGTTCAAAGCGATCCCGAGACCCCTCGGAATCGCCGCGACGCCTAAGCCGAGTGTGCGTTCACGCGCAGGCTGCTGCTCACCCGCGGCTCAGGCCTGCCGTCGTGGCGCAGCTGCGGTATCACGCGTGCCGCCTCCACCGCGATTCGCCAGCTCATCTTCGAGCTGCCGTGCTGACGGTCGTGGAAGGTGATCGGGACCTCCTCGACCTGGAACCCGGCGCACAACGCGCGGTACGTCAGCTCGACCTGGAATGCGTAGCCGGAAGAACGCAGGCTCTGCAGTTCGATCGCCTCCAGCACCGGCGCTGAGAAGCACTTGAAGCCGCCCGTCAGGTCGCGGATGTCCAGACGCAGCACCTTGCGGGCATACCAGCAGCCGCCACGGCTCGTGATCCGGCGCGGCACGCTCCACGCGCTGATCTGACCGCCGTCCACGTAGCGCGAGCCGAGCGCCAGGTCGGCCTCGCCGTCTCGGACGGAGGCCAGCAGCCGCGCCAGGTCGCGTGGATCGTGTGACCCGTCGGCGTCGATCTCCATGACGAACTCCGCCCCGCAGGCGAGCGCGTGGCGGAAACCGGCGATATAGGCGGGACCGAGGCCTTCGCGCTCGCTGCGATGGAGCACCTCGATGCCGGTCCTCTCGGCCGCAAGGCGATCGGCGATCTTGCCGGTGCCGTCGGGCGAGTCGTCGTCGACGATCAGCACGCGGAAGCCGTGGGGCGAAGCGTGCTCGAGCACGTCGACGATCGCCGCGACGATGCCCTCGACGTTCTCTGCCTCGTTGAACGTGGGCAGCACGACCCACGGAATGCGAGTGGCCGTCATCGTGCCACCGCCATCGCCGGCGCTGGAACCGGCTCGTCCTCGCCGCAGTACCACTGCGCCGCCAGCCGCACGCCCTCCGCGAGGTCGACGCGCGGCTCGAACCCGAGCTCGCGACGCGCCTTGTCGATCGCGTGGCGATTGTCCGTTCCAAACAGCTTCACGCCGAGGCGGGTCACGATCGGCTGGCTGGTGGAGCGAGTGGCCATTGCAACCTTTTCGGCCATATAGCCGGCGGCATAGAGCGGCCGGTACGGAATGTGGACGCGTGGCGCGTTGCCGCCGACCTCGCGCGCCATCGCCTGCAGCATCTGCTCCTGGGTCAGCGGCTTGTCGTTCGTGATGTTGTACGCGTTCCCGAGCGCCTGCTCGCTGTCGAGCGCCAGCAACAGTCCCTGCACGACGTCGGTGACGTAGACGAACGGAAGGGCGTTGTCGCCGCGGCCGACGACCACGCCCTTGCCGGCACGCAGGCGGTCGGCCATCCGGCCGAAGTGCAGTTTGTCGCCGGGCCCGAAGAAGGTCCCGGGGCGCACGATCACGGCTTGCAGCTGATCCTCGGCGATCATGCGCTGCACGGCGACGTCGCCGGCGGTCTTGGTGACCGCGTACGGCTCGCCGAAAGGCTTCAGCGGGAAGTCCTCGTGCGCCGGCTCACCCAGGTTCATGCCGTAGACCGTCCACGAGCTCACGTGAATCACGCGCGCTCCCTCCGCCAGGGCGGCACGGCAGACGTTCTCGGTGCCGGTCACGTTGACGGCGCGGTAGTCCGCCATCGGGCGCCAGACGCCCATCATCCCGGCGAGGTGCAACACCGCATCGACGCCGCTCATCGCTGCCGTCAGCGACTCCGGCGTGCGGATGTCGCCGCGATGGACGGGCACGCCCCGTTCCTCGAGCGCCGACGCATCCTCGCCGGGAAGGGCCAGAACACGCACGCTGTCGCCGCGCTCCTGCAGCGCCGCGATCGCGTGCCGGCCGAGCAGGCCGTTCCCACCCGTGATCAGGACCTCCATGTCGCTCCTTCCTCGTCGATGACGGGCGACCAGTGTCGCCGCCGATATGCAAGATCCGCTAAGCGCGGAAGCCCTTGCTCCAGCCAGGCGATTGCGTAGTGCTTGCCGGGGATGACCACCTCGCGCCGCGGACGCTTGACGAGGTCTGCAACTGCGCTCGCGACCAGGTCGGGCTCCGGCAGCTTGCCGTCGATGTGCGCGGTCATCGGCGTGCGCACGTTGCCGGGCGAAACAAGCGATGCGGACACGCCGGTGCCTTCGAGCTGACGGCGCAGCGCAAGCGAGAAGCCGCGCAGGCCGTACTTCGTCGCCGAATAGAGCGGCTCCATCGCGACACGGCCGGACAGCGACCCGATCGTGATGACGGCGCCGTGACGGCGCTCGAGCATGCCGGGCAGGACCGCACGCGTGAGAAGCAGCGTGGCGAGCAGGTTCACATCGACCACGTCGACCACGTCTGCGGGTCGCGTGGCAGCCAGCGAGCGCGACCAGAACACGCCGGCGTTGTTCACGAGGACGTCGACGTGGCCGAACCTTTGGGTCGCGCGCTGCACGAGGTCCGTGAGCTGCTCGCGATCGGTCACGTCCGTGGGAACGGCGATCGCCTGGCCGCCGTTGTCGCGTATGACCTCTGCCTGGGCTTCGAGCGCGTCGGCGCGTCGCGCAGCGAGCACGACCGAGGCGCCGCGCCGTCCCAGCTCGCGCGCGGTTGCCGCGCCAATGCCGGAGCTTGCGCCGGTGACGATCGCGACCTCGCCTCTGAGCACTATGCCGCCACCCCCTCCGCGGACGGGAGCGGTGCGGGCTGCGGCGCGCGGCGTTCATCGCTCGTCTCCAGGTACCAGCGAGCGGTCAGCCGCACGGCCTGCTCCAGGTCGACCTGCGGTGCGTAGCCGAGCTCGCGGTGTGCCTTGTCGATGCCGTAGCGGTTGTCGGTGCCAGCGAAGGCGACGCCGAGCCGCGTGATCGGCGGGCGCCGCGACGTGGGTGCCAGCATCGCGACGCGCTCCGCCAGGTAGCCGACCGCATACAACGCGCGATACGGGACGTGGATCAGTCGCGGGTTCGCGCCGACCTCGCGAGCGATCGCGCGCAGGAACTGCTCCTGCGTGAGCGGTTGATCGCCCGAGATGTTGAACGCCTGGCCCAGTGCCCGCTCGTGGTCGAGCGCCAGCAGCAGGCCCTGGACGATGTCGGCGACGTAGACGAGCGGCATCGCGTTGTTGCCCCGACCGACGACGATTCCCCTGCCCCCGCGCAGCCGGTCGGCCATCCGCCCGAAGTGCAGGTGGTCGCCGGGACCGAAGATCTGGTCGGGGCGGACGATGACGGCGGGCAGCCCCTCGTCCGCGATCAATTGCTGGACCGCCTGGTCGGCCGCGGCCTTCGTGACCGGATAGGGATCGTCGAACGGCGACAGCGGAAACGACTCGTCGGCGACGCGCCCTAGCGCCATGCCGTAGACGCTCGACGAGCTCATGTGGACCAGACGACGGACGCCGGCGGCGCGCGCGGCGCGGCACACGTTCTTCGTGCCGGTCACGTTGACGGAGTGGTAGTCCGCCAGCGGCCGCCAGACATCCATCATTGCTGCGAGATGCAGCACCCCCTCGGCGCCCCTCATGGGCGCGACGAGTGAATCGGGCCGAGTGATGTCGCCGCGGTGGATACGCACGCCGCGGTTCTCGAGCGGGCTCGTGTCCTCGTTCGGCAGGGCGAGCACACGCACGCGGTCGCCGCGCTCCAGGAGCGCGGCCACTACGTGCCTCCCGACGAACCCGTTGCCGCCGGTCACGAGGATCTCGCTCATGCCGGCACCTTCGCCGTGCGCGCAGCTTCGGTTGCTCCGCGGTACCACGCGACGCTGCAGCTGACGCCGTCGGCCAGATCGACGAGCGGCCTGAACCCGAGCTCCTCGCGCGCGCGCGTGATCAAGAAGCGGTTCTCGCCGCCGAGCAGTTGGAGGCCATAGCGCATCACCGGTGGCGGGTCGGCGCGACGCGCCAGGTGCCCGAGCCGCTCCGCGAACGCGCCCATGTTCAGGGCGAGCCGGTACGGAAGGTGGCGTGTGGGTGGCGCAACGCCGAGCTCGGCGGCGACCGCAGTGATGAAGTCGCGCTGGGTGACCGGCTCATCGTTGACGAGCAGGTATGCCCGGCCGACGGCGCGACTCGACTCCGCCGCCAGCAGCACGCCGCGCGCCGCGTCGCGCACGTAGATCAGCGGGATATGGTTGTCGCCGCCGCCGACCATCAGCATGTGGCCGCCGGCGATCTTCTCGGCCAGGCGCCCGAAACTCGCCCTGTCGCCCGGCCCGTAGATCCATCCCGGCCGGACGATGGTGACCGGCGCCCGTTCCTCGCGGATCATGCGCTCCAGGACCCGCTCGCCGACCAACTTGGAGCGGCTGTAAGGATTCGGCTCCTCCCGCAGCGGCGCGCGCTCGTCCGCCACGCCCCCGACGTCGTTGCCGTGCACCGTGATCGAACTCACGTGCACGACGCGCCGAACGCCTGCGGCCATCGCGGCGTAGACCAGCGTCTCGAGCGCGCGGACGTTGGTGTGCTCGTACTCGGCCTCTGGTCCCCACGGGCCGGTCTTGGCCGCGCAATGGAGCACACAGTCGACGCCGGTGACCGCCGCGTCGATGACGATCGGGTCGGCCACATCGCCCCAGTGGATGTCGAGCTCTGCGTCGGGCAACCGCGACACGTTGTCGCTCGGGTGCAGCAGCACCCGCGGGCGCTCACCGCTCTCGACGAGCAGATCGGTGACGTGGCTCCCGAGGAAGCCGGCGGCACCTGTCACGAGCACCGTCATGCCTTAGCCGGCTCCCCCTCGCCGGCCATGCGCAGCGTGCGTCCCAGGGACAGGCCCATCACGCTCAGGCACACCAGTCCGCTGATCGTCATGAGGATCGCCGTCCACGGGTGCGAGAACAGGAACATCGCCCCCACCCCGGACTTGTCCATCCCGAGCACGCCCGAGAACAGGAGCAGGCCGATGAGCTCGTTGCTACCCACCTGGCCGGGCGGCGTGGGCAGGATGAAGGCGAGGTTGAAGAACGTGTATCCGTATAGGACGACTGGCAAGGACACCGACACTCCCACCGCCCTGAAGGCGAGGAGGCAGAAGAGCGAGTCGAGCAAGACCGCGACAGCCGTGTAGCCGCCGGCGACGAGCATCAGGCGCGGCTGCCGCACGAGCGCGAGCAGGGTCTCGAGGAACTGCGCGATGAACGGCCCGACGCGCTGTCGCATGCGGGCCGGCATCGGTGCCATGAGCACCGACTGCGCCACGCTCGGCCTCCACAGAGCCAGCGCGAGCACGATGGCGACGAACAGGACGACGGCTAGCGCCGAGTCCAGCAACACCCACAGCGCCTTGTCCAGGTGCAGGCCGACGAACGGCAGGAGCGCGAGGAGCACCAAGGCCGGCAGCAGGTCCATCGCCTTGTCCATCCCGACCGTGGCCAGCGAGCGGCTGACCGGGATGTCGTTCGAGCGCCGTAGCAGCAGGCACTTGACGATCTCACCACCGCGAATCGGCAACAACCAGTTGACGAACGTCGCGACCTGGTAGATCCCGACCGCCCTCGCGACACTCACCCCGTACGGCCTGAGGAAGAGCCGCCAGCGCAGGGCGCGCACGACGTACGCACATAGGAACGGCACGCCGCACAGCAGCGCGTAGCCGACCTGCAGGTTCTCCAACCGCGCCAGCACCGCGTTGACGTTCATGAGCTTCAGGAACGTGAGGAGCAAGACGGCGCCGGCGCAGAGGCCCGCGGCGGTGCGAAGCGCGACGACGCGAACGCGCGCAACCGGCAACCGGGTGGTCGACGCCTCCACTAGCCGGCTCGCCCCCCGTCGGCGTGCGCGAGCTCGTGGCACAGCTCGCACAGCGCAATCAGATTGTCCGCCTCGTATGACGGCAGCAGCCACGGCTGGCCGCGCAGGTGCGTGCCGACGTCGGGCGCGCGGGCACCGCACACCTGACACGTGAAGCCATCACGCACGAGCGCCGCAGCGCGCGCCTTGTCCATGCGCGTCTCGTGCTGCAGGTCGAGGGCGATGTGAGCGAGCATCCCCAGGCCGACCCACAGCAGCGCGCGCCGGCGGAGGCCCAGCAGGATCAGCGCGAGCGGAGCGAGCGGGCCGTGAAAGAGACGGGTTGCGCGGTGCTGCGGCGGATTCGCCTCGTTGAAGAACCGCATCGCGGCCGTCGGCTTCCAGCTGCGCTCGCGCAGGCAGAACCACAGGTAGTGATCCGCGTCGATCAGCACGCTGCCTGCCCAGAAGCCGAGCGCACGGTTGCCGAGCCGAGGACGCGCCAGCGCCGCACCGGTCGTGGACAGAGCGATGTGGTCGCGCACTCGCATCAGGCCGCGGCCGCCGGGATGTAGCCCTCTTCGCGGTACCAGGCCATGCTGCGCGCGGTCCCTGTTGTCAGGTCAGTTGACGCAGCAAAGCCGAGGACGCGCTCCGCCTTGGTGACGTCGTAGACGCGGCTGTGCGTGAGAAAGTCGAGGCGGCTGCTCGTCAGCGGAGCGGACTTCTTCAGGTTCGGGGGAAGCCGATCGCCGACCGCGGCAACCGCCAGCGCCGCCGTCAGCGGGATGCGCCCGCGCGGCACACGCGTGCCGCCGGCACGCGCAATCGCCTCGGCGAGTCCGCCGAGCGAGACCGGCTCCTGGCCCGCGACGTGGAAGCACTCGCCGACCGCAGCGCCGCTTTGGCCGCAGCGCAGCAGCGCGTCGGTCATGTCGTCGATGTAGATCGGGTGGAGCCACACAGGCCGCCGGCCGATCGGCCGGAACTGCCGCCGCAGGACCGACCGGAAGAACGGCAGCAGGTGCAGATCCCCGGGGCCGTAGACGAGGCCCGGCCGTACGACGACGGCGGGAAGGCCATCGCGCGCGGCCGCCAAGACCAGCCGCTCGGCTTCGGCCTTCGTCGCCTCGTAGGCGTTGGTCGGCGCGTACGGCGCGGACTCGTCCGCCCCGCCGTCGCCGGTTATACCCAGCACGCCCGTGGTGCTGCAGTGGACGAACCGCTCGAGCGGCGCCTGCTCGCTGCGCTCGAGCAGGAGCCTGGTCCCCTCCACGTGGATCGCGTGGTAATCGCTCGCCGGGACCCAGGGATCGAACAGCCGGCCCGCGAGGTGGAAGACCACGCGCGCGCCATCGACCGCTTCGTCGACGGCAGCCGGGTCGGTGATGTCGCCGATGACGGCGTCGGCGCCGGCCTCCGTCAGCGGTCTCGCCTTCGCAGGCGCGCGCGCGAGCACGCGCACCGATTCGCCCTCGGCCAGCAACCGATGGACCAGGCTCGTCCCCATGAACCCGGTGGCGCCCGTGACCAGGACTGTCAAGCGACCTGCTCCGCGAGTGCCGGCTCGCGCGTCAGCCCCGCGTAGCGGCGGCGGACGCGCGACCTCGCGACGCCGGTTGCCACTTTCGCGACCGTCGGCGTGTGCATGAGCATGTTCGTGTAGGAGGCGTTCGCCAGCGGGCAGTAGCACTCGCCGGCCTTGATGCTGCGCCGCAACTCGTCGGCCTTGGCAGTGCGCCATACGGAGCCGAAGTCGTAGTTGTGCTCGCGCAGGTTGCCCATCGACTGCGCGCGGATGCAGCAGGTCCAGACGTCACCGTTCGGCGCGATCTGCGCCGATGCGACGCCGGCCATGCACGGGATGATCTGGCGCTGCTCGCGCAGGGTCCGCTTGACGATCTCGTAGTACTCGCGCCGGAATCCCTGGGCAACCTCGGCTACGCCCGTGAGCTGATGGTCGCGCATGCTCTCAAGCAGCGTGTCGATCGCGACCGTGTACTTCTCCGGGGTCGGAGTGATCCCGAGGCCGACCGTGTCGAGCTCTACGCGCTCCTCGGCGATCTCGGTGATGTAGGAGTCAGGCTTGAGCTCGCGCTGCACGTATTCGCACAGCTCCGGGAACGAGTCGACGTTGAAGTTCGAGATGACGGTGTGGATGCCGACCGTCAGGTTCGAGTACTGCTTCTTGAGCGCCATGAGACCGGCGTACGTCTTCATCGCGTGGTCCCAGTTGCTGCGCACACCGCGCACCGCGTCGTGCTTCAACCCGACGCCGTCGAGCGAGAGGTTGATGATCACCTCCGACTTCGGCGCCGCCTCCAGCACGGCGGCGATGCGGCCCGGGATGACCTTGTGCTGGATCCCGTTGGTCGGGATGTTGATGATCCCGGGGCGGCAGTGCTGATAGGCGCTTCCCACCATCTTCGGCAGGTCCTTCCGCAGCGTCGGCTCGCCGCCGCTGAACGTGAACCAGTACGGCGAGCTACCGAGCGACTCGAAGACGCGCTCCCACTCCTCGAGGTTGAGGTCGTCGTTGGGCAGCAACCAGACGTTGCAGGTCTTGCAGCGCGAGTTGCAGCGGTAGCTCACGCTGACCGTGATGTTCACCGGCAACCTGATCATGCGCCCGGTTGCGTACGACGCCTTCAGCGCCGGAATCTCAGGCAAGACCTTCGCCAAACCCATCGCGAGCACACCTCCTTTCACCTCGTCGAGGCAGTTTCGAATGGAACTGCCTTGTCTCACCGGTGGCATGCGTCGCGTAGCGCGAGCGCAGCCGCGGCCGCGTCCTGTGCACCGGCGCGAAGGCCATCGAGGGGCGGTCCGCCGTTGCGGCCGCGAGCGCCTCGCGGCCAAGCCGCTCCAGCTCGCGCAGGTAGCACAGGTGTGCCTGCCAGCGCCAGCCCAGATCCAGGTCGGCCGACAGCCGCATCGTGTCCTCGTGCGCGTCGATCAGCTCGTCGACCAACAGCGTCAGCTGTTGCGACAGCTTCACTAGCCCGCCACCGCTGCTGCCGGTTCCGCCCCGAGCATCGGCACCGGGATGGATTGGGCGACGGGCGGGCCGGCTTGCGGGAAGTTGATGATTCCGCAGGCCAGCGTGACCGTCGTCGCGCCGTGACCGTTGAGGGACAGCGGATTCGACTCGAAGTGCTGCACTACCTCTGCGGCCAGATCCTCCGCCGCCTGCCGATCACCGTCGACCAGGGCGACAATCGTGCCGCTGCGGCGCATCGAGACGATGGCTGTCCCTCCGACCGCCCGCTTGATGTGGTCACGCACGCGATGAGTGAGCTGGCGGGTGGCCTGCACCCCGAGCTCGAGCTGCTGGCGGTTGAAGTCGACGATGTGGAAGACCAAGACGTTCTGCTGGCTGTGCCCATTGGCGCCTTCGGCCACGTGCTGCTTCGTCGTGGCGCACATCTCCCACACGTGCTGCGGCCGCCGCCGCACGACGTCGTAGTGGCCGAGGCCGCGCGCGGTCGCTTCGAGACCCACGGTGCCGATGCTCCATACGAGCGAGCGCGGCGTGGTGAACGCACCCGATCCAAGCAGCGCGCGCACGACCCGCGACGACTCCATCGTCGGCGCGGCGTAGCCCTGCTGGTCCGCGATGCGCAGGTGACCCGCGTAGATGCGCCGGCGCTGGCGCAGGAAATCGCGCACGGTCGTCGGCCCGCGGTTGTAGACGATCGCCTGCGGCTCGTACACGAGGCTGTAGCCGAGCTGCTCGACGAGCGCCTGGATCGAGATCTCGTCGACTGCCGTGTCGTGCGGGATGCTCGGCACGACGCTGCGGAAGGCGACGATCTCGCCGAGCTTCGGCGCGTCGCGGGCGATCCGGTCGTGCATGCGCCACTGCAGGTGGACGGCGTGGCCAAGGAAGGTCGTCTCGCGGTTGACGGGGATCGGGTGACCGCCGACCATGCCGACGCCAGGGTCCTCGAAGTTGCGCAGCAGCGCGTCGATCGTGCCGTCCTCGACGAGCACGTCGGCGCTGACCATCAGCAGGATCGGCGATGTTGCCGCGCCGAGGAACAGGTTGATCGCGGACGCCTTGCCCTCGCGTACCGGCTGCTCGATCAGCCGCACGCGCGGGTCGCGGCTGGCGATCTCGGCGACGATCGGGACGGTGCGGTCCTCGCAGCCGCTGGCTACGACGATCAGCTCCGCGATGTGGCTGGCGCTGAGCTCCTGCCCGAGGATCGTGCCGATCGCGTCCGCGATGTTGGCCTCTTCGTTGTAGGCCATGATGCCGACGCTGCAGGCGACGCCGGCATCGGGACGAGCGCCTTGCTCGAACGATCCCGCCTCGGCTCTTTGCAGTGACAGCAGCATCTCAGCTCACACTGCCGCGGGGCTCTTCCACGACAGTTCCACTCACCCCGCCGCGCGCATCGCGCGCCGGGCGATCTGCCGGACCTTGTGCTCGACCCGGCCGCCGCGATCGGCGCGGTCGTCCATCGCGCGCTTGTGCACCTGGCGCAGGAACGGAGGTGTCGGCGGGCTGTCGGGCAGGCCCTGCTGTTTACGAATTTGGGCGAGATCCTCGAAATGCCGGGTCGCCCAGTAGAGGTTCATGCGGCAGGAGACACAGTTCCACTCCGTGTCGGGCGTCTCGGCTCCGCAACTTGGGCATCGCATGTGCCGATGGTCGACTGCGCTTGTTCCAGCGCGATTCCACCGTGTTAACGCGACTTCCGCGCGTCGAGCGTGGCCAGGTGCGCGCGCAGCTGGCGGCCCGGACCGGTCGGCCGGCCACCCCACGTTTCGATCAGCGCGGGGCCGCCGCAGCCGAACGGATTCCAGCTCCAGCCGAGGTACGAGACGCCGGTTGTGTCCGCCCAGTTCATGAAGCGGTCCATGAAGGCGGCCGAGCAATCGCGTTGGCCGAGTTCCGTCGCGACCACCGGAACATGCTGGGCAACCGGTTGCACGTTGGTGGCCCAGCACGACCGCGACGTGCAGTAGCTGAAGTCGAATACGTGCATTCCGGCTGCGAGCTGGTCGCGCGGGTCGCGCGGCTTGTGCTCGAGCCAGCCTGAGAGGTCGGTCCCCCAGCGGATCCCGGTCGCGATCACCGGCTGCAGAGCACCTGTCGAGCGCACCGCGCCGACCAGCGTCTGCATGCCTGCGCTGCGCCAGCCGCCGGGCATGACGCACCCGCTGCGCCAGCACTTCCAGCTGATGTCGTGCGGCTCGTTGTAGAGATCGAAGGCGATCGCGTGGTCGTGCTTGAACGTCCGCGCGACCGACGACCAGAAGGCCGGGGCGTGATCCAGGTCGGCCATCTGCCGCTGGCCGTCAGCGCGTTGACTTCCGGGCGCATTCCAGTGCAGGTCGAGCACGACGTAGAGGCCGGCCTTGTGCAGGCGCCTGACGTAGCGCTTGATCGCCCCGCGGTAAAGCGCCTTGCCATAGCGAGCGGGAGCACCGTTGATCCCGAGCCAGCAGTGCTCGTTCAAAGGCACGCGCACGGAGTTGATGTGCCAGGCCGTCATCGCCGCGATTGCTCGCCGGCCAGAGGGACCCGGGAGCGGCGCATGCCCCTGCACGCATGCGAACTCGGCACCCGAGCGGTTCACGCCGAGCAGGCGGATGGCGTCACCGTGCCGGTCGACGAGCTGGTTGTCGACCACGTGCAAGCCGGGGTACCTGTTGTCGCAGCCCGTGCACGCGAGCACCAGTAACAGCGTCAGGAGCGCCGCTGCCGGTGCGTGCCTAATCGCGTCACCGGCCTCTGTCGATCGCGCGGATCTCGATCCGCTGTGTCCCGTGGCCGAACTGGGCGATCACCCTCGAATGATCGAGCGCCCGCGCCGTCGTTGGCGTGAGCTTGAGGGTCGAGCGCACCGCCTGGGTCGAGACGATGTAGTCGAAATCGCGCCAGCCGCCCGGGTAACGCTTCTTGACAGCTGGGTCGTAGTCGAGCGGCCAGTAGACGACCAGCGTCCGCGAGAAGAAGCCGCCCTTGACGGGATGGGTGTCGAACCCGTGCTGGACCATGTAGAGCCAGAACTCATCACCGACGATGAGGCGCTTGTCGCGCCCGATGTGGTGGACCAGCCACTGCTTGGCTTCACGTCCGGATTGATCGAGTCGCTGGCTCATCGCGTCGGCGTCGGTCTGCGACCAGTGCGGGACGAGGACCAGCGCGGCGGCAGCTCCCGCGGCAGCGACAGCCACCTGGAGCGTTCGCGCATTCGCCCGCGAGCGCGCTTGCCCGGCCCGCCGCCATAGCGCGTCGCCGACACCCGCCACGATCAGCGCGGCGAACGGTAGGAGGCCGAGCACGTACATGTTCGGCAGATAGCCGGGCCGCAGGACCATGAGGACCTGGATGAGGAACGCCGCGGTGACCGCGCGCGTGCGGCGGCGGACGAGCGCGATCGGCGACAGGACGAGCGCCGCCCCGAGCAGCCACGAGTCGAGCCTGAGCCATTGCTCCACGATCGCGTGCGTCTGGCTGTGCACGTCGAACAGGCTCCCGGTGGCTTGACGCGAAACGAGCTGAACCATCGCGTAGCCGAGCAGGCTCACGTGGCCGGCACCGGGCAGCAGCTCGCCCTTGAGCGTCGCGTACAGCGGGTAGCTCAACCCGATCAGCAGGAAGCACGCGCCGAGCAGCGTCCAGCAGTAGCGGCGCGTGCGCTTGTCGCCGTTCTGCACCGCCGCCAGCAGCAGCGCAGGCAGGATGACGAGGATGGTCTCCTTCGACAAAACCGCGAGCGCGAAGCACGCCCCGCTCGCCGCGTAAGCCCAGAGCCGGCGGTGCGGGCTCGTCACGAGCACGAACGCCGCGAGCGCCCACATAACCGCGATGTTGTCCAGCAGAACGGCCCGGTGGTAGAAGAGCCCGACCGGCGAGAGCGTGAACAGGAGCACCGCAACGGCCGCGAACACGAGCGTCATTCCGAGGCGCCGCGCGAGCGTGAAGAGAAGGGCGCAGCTGACGAGCATGACGACCAGCATGAGCTCGCGGCCGCTGTCGATCGAGAAGCTCGTCGCCGCGAAGAGGCCGCGCGCGGACGACCACGCGAAGATCAGCAGCCAGCCGAGCGGCGGGTGGCCGTAGCTGTAGGTGTAGGGCGCGAGCGCGCCGTGGTGCACCGCCCACGCGTTCGACATGTACGTGCCCTCGTCGAACTGCGTGTTGGGCCAGTGGAGCGTGTTGGTGCCCTGCACGATTGCCACGGTGGCGAGCAATGCGGCGATGACCACGACCTCGGCATGGGCGCGGAGCGCGGACCGGACGCCGGCGATGCGACTGCCCCAATCCACCGACCGCGGCAGCGGGAGGGTGGCCGTGCCGTCTGCGGACAGCGCCAGGAGCAGATCGTCGGGCGACCAGCGCAGCGCATGCGCATTGCCGTCGTCGCGCGCGGGCATCGGAGTCGTTGCGGCCGCCGGCACTGGGGCCGGCGCGGCGGGGCGATCCGGCGGCGGCGCCGACGCCGGGCCGACCGCGTGCGTCAGATGCAGCCCGCGGTGCTCGGTCTTCTCCCAGCTTCTATCGCCGCGCAGCTCGCGGACGACGGCGCGCCCAGCCGAGAACGCCAGGACGGACTGGTAGACGAGCAGACCAAGGACGAGGCGCAGGTAGTCGCGGACGGACGGGCGCTCACCGTACGTCCGGCAGAAGTCGCCGAGCGCCGCGACCTCGACGGCGAGCATTGCCAGCATCGGCAGCAGCGGCAGGAACGAGATCAGCGTGATCGGCACAGGTGCCTTGACAACGACAGCGGTCGCGATCGCCACCGGGATCGTGATCCAGATGACCGCCATCAGATACGGCATCGCGAGCGTGTAGAGGCCGAGGAGCCGCTGACGCAACGGCAGCCGGCGCCAGTAGCCGCGCTTCAAGGTCTGGAGGAAGCCCTGGTTCCAGCGTGTCCGTTGCTTCGCAAAGGCGCTCAGCGTTGGCGGGCATTCCTCGCGCGTGACGAGCTCGGGCTCGTAGAAGACGACCGTCTTGGCGCCCAGCGAGCTGAGCCGCACGCCCAGTTCGCAGTCCTCGGCCAGGCACTCGGCGTCCCAGCCGCCCACCGCGCGCAGCAGCTCGGTGCGGACGAAGACGGTGTTGCCGCCGAGCGGGATGAAGCCCTTGGCGGCGTGGTAGTGGAGGCGGCTGCGGAACCAGAAGTAGTACTCGAGGACGTTGCGGACCGTGAGCCAGCTCGAGCGGAAGTTCATGAGCTGCACGCCCGCCTGCACGATGTCGGCGCCGCTGCGCAGGAAGCACTGGTCGACGCGCTCGAGCAACGCAGGATGAACGTCGTCCTCGGCATCGAAGACGCCCGTGATGGCGCCCGTGCAGTAGGGGAGCGCGGTGTTGAGAGCCTTCGGCTTGCTCTTCGGCCAGCTGTGGTCGATCACGACCTTGACCCGCTCCGGGTGGCGCGCCGCGACGCGGTCGGCCACCGCGCGCGTGCCGTGGTCGTCGTCGCCGATGACCACGACGATCTCGAAGTCGGGGTGGTGGGCTGTGACCAGCCGCGACAGCGTCGCCTCGAGCACCGTCTCCTCGTGGCGGGCCGGAACGATCAGCGAGAACGAGAAGGCGCACGGGTGCTCGGCACGACTGAGGCCGCTCTGTGCCAGGGAGGCGGGCGTGCGCCACGCGTGCAGCATCCACACGAGCGTGGTCCAGGCGATCGCCGCCAATGTCAGCGACACGCCGGCGTAAAGCAGGTAGACAAACGTGCCGGTCTTGATGGCCAGCAGCACCGTGGCGACCAGGGCAGCGACCGCGGCGATGCGAACGAGTGGCTTCCATGGAACGTGAGCGCCGAGCCAGCCCACAGCGCGCCGCGCCGCCGGCTCGGTGGTCCTCTCGTCGAACAGCTCGTCCTCGTCCAGCACCCTGACGAGCCGCGGATGTGTCGTCGCCGCGTGCTCGGCGACCGCACGGGCCGAGGCATCCTCGGCTCCCACGACCACCAGCACCTCGGCCGGAGGATCGTCGCCGAGCATCAGCCGTGCCAGCGTCTCCTCCAGCTCGGCTGCGTCGTGCGGCCCCGGGACCATGACGGTGAACGAGCTGCGCGGCTCGGGCTCAACATCGACGATGCTCGGCTCAGGCGAAGGCGCGGGCGCCGGCGGCGCGACGTCGATGTCGAGCAGCTCCGCCTCGTCGACCACCGTGACGATGCCCGGCCGCCGAGCGGCCGCGTCCGCGGCGACGTGCCGTGCCTCGTCATCGTCGGTGCCGACGGCGATGAGCACCTCCGACGGCCGATCGTCGCCCATCAGCAGGCGCGCGAGCGTGGCCTCCAACTCCGCCGCGTCGTGCGGCGCGGGAACCATCACCGAGAACGACACGATCGGTTCGAGATCGCCGCCGTCGGCCGGCAGGTCCCGGGTGCCCGGTGTGGTCACGGGCTCGTGGCCAGCGACCGGCCCAGCGCGGCGTGCAGCTCGTCGCGGCGGTGCATCGAGAGGTCCTCGTACAGCGCCGAACGGACGAGCGGATGCCGGAACGCGTAGGAGCCGTTCCGCTCTTCGAGGATGTGCAGCTCGAGAGCGCGATCCAGCGCGTCGAACAGAGCGACGTCGGAGACCGGCGGCCGGAGCGCCGCCGCTCCGGCCCGGAGGTCAGTCAGCGAGATCTCCATCTCGCTTGTGGCGGACACCAGTCCCAGCACGCGGCGCGCGCTCTCCTTGAGCGGCGCCATGCGCAGTGCGACCAACGCGCGCAGGCTCGTGGGCACGCGCGCGGAAGGAGAGGGGGCCCGGCCCCAGGATCCATTTGCGAGGACTAGCTCGCTGCGCTCCTGCATCTCCGGCAGGAGCTCCTCGACGAACAGCGGGTTGCCGAGCGAGCGCGCGTAGACGTGCTCGAGAACTGGGTCGTCGACACTGCCGCCTGGCAGCAACGCGCGTACGAGCCGGTCACAGTCGGTCCGCGAGAGCCGCTCCAGCTCGAACCGCAGGCACAGCCGCTCGCGCTCGGCCGCGTCGATCATCCGCCGCAGCTCGCCGCGCGGCTCCAGCCCTTCCTCGCGGTAGGTGCCGACGATCAGCCAGCGGCGCTGGGCGGCCAGCGGCGCCAGGTACCCGAGCAGGTTCAGGCTCGAGCGATGCAGCCCGTGCAGGTCGCCCAGGACCAGGACGACCGGCTGGGTCCGGGCCAGGTCGGTGAGCAGCCGCACGATCGAGGGAACGAGGTAGAGCTGGTCGTCAGCCGGTTGCTCGGCCGCGCCGAGGATCGACTTGCCGAGCCCGAGCGAGGGCACGAACTGCGCCAGCGCCGGGTAGCGCTGCGCGAGCGCCTGGCGTTCGGCTTCCGACTGGCCCGCCACGTAGCCCTCGAGCGCCACCGCGAACGGGCCGTAGGCGAGGTGGTTGGTGTGCGCCCCGGTCCCACCCGACAGGACGCAGCACCCGCGCTGCTGCGCCTCAGCCGTGAACTCCTCGACGAGCCGCGACTTGCCGACCCCTGCTTCTCCCATCACGAGGACCATCCGGCCCGTGCCCGCCTCCGCCCGGCTCAGCTGCTCGCGGAGCCGGCAGAGCAGGGGCTCGCGACCGACGAACGGCGTGGCCGCGGCGCGCTCGGCCCCGCGTCGGTCGTCAGGCACCGACGGCGGGACGTCGAGCTCGACCGGCTGGGCGAGGATCTGCTTGTACAGCGACTGCGTCGCCTCGGCCGGGGCGAGGTCCAGCTCCCGCTTGAGCGCCTCCTCGCAGACGTGGAACTGCCGCACCGCGTGGTCGCGGATTCCCGCCGATACGTAGAGCGACATGAGCCGGCGGTGTACGTCCTCCCTCGTCGGGTCGTGCTGGAGGACTTCACGCAGGCGCGCGGCCGCCGCGCCGTGGGCCCCCCGGCCCTCGAGCTCGTCCGCCAGCCCCAGCAGGAGGCGGATGTGCAGCTCGGCGAGGTAGTCGCGCCGCTGTGCGCACCAGTCCTCGTACCGATCCTCCGGAAGCAGGTCGCCGCCGTAGGCCACGAGTGCGGACTCGTACGCGCCGGCGTCGCCGTCGCGGAGCGCGCTCTCCGCCAGCTGCTCGAAGTGATCGGCGTCGATCCAGACGTGATCGGTCTCTAGAGCAACCATCGAGTCGGTCAGCCGCAGGTACGAGGAGTTCTCGCGCGGCGCCAGGTCGGGCTCCAGCGCGCGGCGCGCCGCGTACAGCGCCTTGCCGAACGAGTTGAGCGCCGACTCGAGCTCGACTCCCGGCCAGAGGATGTCGAGCAGCTGCTCGCGGTGCAGCGTGTGGCCCGGGCATGTGGCGAGCAGCTTGGCCAGCGTCTTGGCGGAGCGCCGCTGCCAGCCGGAGATCGGCCAGTCGCCGCCGACGCGCTCCGCCCGGAAGCCCCCCAGGAGGCTGAGGCGCAGCTGCGGGACCGGACGCGTGCCGGCAGCGACGAGGAGGCCGACGCGCGCAGGCCTGACCGCGTGGTCCACGCGCATGTCCACGGCCGCGGTCACCGCTCGGCCGATTGCTTGGAGGGCTCCGCACCCGCGGTGACCTCGACTGCAGCCTCCCTGTGCGTGCCGTTGTGATTGCCGTTGTGCGCCGCGCCATTCCCGTTGTGCGACGCGCCATTCCCGTTGTGCGACGCGCCATTGCCGTTGTGCGCGGCGCCATTGCCGTTCGCGACGGCGTGCCCGGTGCCGTTGCCGTTGCCATTCGCGATGACGTGCGTCGTGCCGTTGCCATTCGCGGCGGCATGCGCGGTGCCGTTGCCGTTCGCGACGGCGTGTGCCGTCCCGTTGCCGTTCGCGACGGCGTGTGCCGTCCCGTTGCCGTTCCCATTCGCGACGGCGGGGGTCGTGCCCTTGCCGTTGGCGTGCACCACGCCGTTGTGCCCGTTCCCAGTTGCGCGCGCCTGGGCCTGGCGCTCGACGACCTTGGCGAGCACGGCGTGGGCTGCGCGGCGGCCTTCCGCGGTCGTCGTATCGATCCCAACGTCCGTCGCGATCACCTGGACGTCGTTCCGGCTGAACCACTCGAACAGAGCCCGCAGGTCGGTCGCCGACCGCGACAGGTGGGCAAGCTTGCTGACGACGAGGCGCGACGAGCCCGGCCCGGCCAGCCGCTCCATCGCAGCCGCCAGCCCCGGCCGCTCGAGCGTCCGGCCGCGGTTCGTCTGGTCGTCGCGGACCAGCTCCGCGAGCTTCCAGCCGCGGCCCGTGCAGGCACGCCGGATGGCGCCTGCATGACGCGCCAGCTCAGCGCGGTCACGGGTGCTGCGGACGTAGCCGATCGCGACGAGGGGATCGGCGTTCGTGGCGAGCGCGGCCGGCATGGGCGCGGGAGGCGAGGCGGGCGGCTGCGACGGAGCCGGAAGACTCGGCTTCGGTGCGGGAGGCGAGGCGGCCGGGATCGGGATCGGCGCGGCGGTGGGGCTTGGAGTCGGAGCCGGCGCGACCGCGGGCTTCGGCTCTGGCGTCGCGGCCGGCTGGGGGCTCGGCTTCGGTGCGGCCGGCTGGGGGCTCGGCTTCCGTGCGGCCGCCGCGGGGCTTGGCTCGACGGCCTTTTGGGGGCTCGGGTTCGCGGCCGGCTTGGGGCTCGGAGCGGCGGCGATGATGGGGCTCGTCTTTGCCGCCGGCTCGGGGCTCGGAGCGGCGGCGATCGTGGGGCTCGTCTTTGCGGCGGCTGCGTTCGGAGCGGCTGCGGGTTGGGGCGCCGGGACCGCCGCGACCTTCGAGTCGTCGGCGGGCCGGCGCGTCTTCGGAGTGTCGATCCGGCGACGGCGGCGGAGCGTGGTCAGAACCAGCAGCGCCGGCACGGCGAGCAGCAGCAGGGCGAGCGCGACGAGC
>DATBDN010000024.1:0-67696 GCA_036269895.1 Thermoleophilaceae bacterium | reverse complement strand
CGTGCGCGTCCCGCTTGGGGTGTTGCCGGTCGACGTCAGCGGCCAGCTGCCGTCGGCGTTCTGGCGGTAGATGCGATAGCTGGCGACGCCGACGTTGTCGGTCGACGCACTCCAGCTGAGCGTGACCTTGGTGTCACCGCTCGTGGCGGTGAGTCCACCCGGAGCGCTCGGAGCCGTCGTGTCCGGCGGCGCCTGCGGCGTCGCCGAGGCGGTCGCCGACGGGGCCGACTCGTTGCCGGCCGCGTCGATTGCCGTCACGCGGTAGGTGTACGTCGTGCCATTCGTCCGACCGGTATCGGTGAAGCTGCGCGTCGCGGCGGCGGTCGTGGCGGTTGCCGTCGTCGGCCAGCTGCCGTCGGCGTTCTGGCGGTAGACGCGGTATCCGGTCACCCCGACGTTGTCGGTCGACGCGTTCCACGCGAGCGCCACCGTCCCATTGCCTCCGGTGGCGGTGAGGCCTCCGGGCGCGCTCGGCGCGGTGGTGTCCGGCGGCGCCTGCGGCGTCGCCGAGGCGGTCGCCGACGGCGCCGACTCGTTGCCGGCCGCGTCGATCGCCGTCACGCGGTAGGTGTACGTCGTCCCATTCGTCCGGCCGCTGTCGGTGAAGCTGCGTGTCGCGGCCGCCGTGCTCGCGGTCGCCGTCGTCGGCCAGCTGCCATCGGCGTTCTGGCGGTAGACCCGGTAGCCGGCGACGCCGGTGTCATCGGTCGCGGCGTTCCACGTAAGCGCCACGGTTCCGTTGCCCGCGCTGGCATTGAGGCCACCCGGTGCGCTGGGAGCCGTCGTGTCCGGCGGCGCCTGCGGCGTCGCCGAGGCGGTCGCCGACGGTGCCGACTCGTTGCCGGCCGCGTCGATCGCGGTCACGCGGTAGGTGTACGTCGTGCCATTCGCCCGACCGCTGTCGGCGAAGGTACGCGTCGCTGCAGGCGTGGTGGCCGTCGGCGTGGTTGGCCAGGTGCCATCGGCGTTCTGGCGGTAGACGCGGTAGCCGGTCACACCGACGTCGTCGGTTGCGGCGTCCCATGCGAGCGACACCTGGGCGTTGCCACCAGCCGCGGCCAAATTCCCTGGCGCGCTTGGCGCAGTGGTGTCCGTCGGGGGCGGTGGTGGCGGTGGTGCCTGACCGTCGCTGTGCAGCGCATCGAGGTAGGCGCCGTAACCGGAGCTCGACGTCCATTCGTCGGCGCTCTCGACGCTCGTCCCCTCGCCCCACTCGTCGAACGTGGTGACGAGCTGGAACGGGGCCTTCGACGCGACCATGGCGCGGACATTCGTGTTCCAGCGTGTGAGGTCGCGAGCCAGCCGCGGCGTGGCCTCGTTGCCCTTGAAGAAGCCGGGGCTGATCGCGAACGAGTAGCCGGACTGCGAGTCCTGTGCCACCGCTGGCGCGTACTGATGCCAACGCGCGGGCTGGTTCAGGCAGTTGCGATAGCCCGAGAAGACCTTGAGGACCACGTAGGCGTTGATCAGCGCGTTCGCCTGCGACCAGCGGTCCGCCATTCCACACGCGTCGGCTCCGTCGGCGTAGACGAACACGACGAAGCGACCATTCACGCGGTAGTACGACGGGTCGTTGCCGTAGTGGTCGCGGATGTAGGCGAGGTCCGATGTCAGCTGCGCCACTGTCGGGTCACCCTGGCCCTCCGGCTCGTAGTAGAGCGCCCAGCGGAAGCTGCTGTTCATTGCGTCGGTCGTCGACAGCAGCGTCGAAATGCGGGAGTCAGTCTTGCTGCCCTGACCCCACCACGACGCGATACCGAGGTCGATCTTGCCGTACTGCATCGCCTGGATCTGCTGCTGGACAACTGCCGTCGATCCCGAGTCGTAGAGGCCTGTTGAGGGGTGGTAATGCGTGAAGGGGTTCATCCCGCTCTGCGACCAGGACTCGGGGAACCACGGATAGACGAAGGCGCCGCGCACCGGGAACGGCGGCTGTGGATCGTTGGCGGGCGGCGGCGGTGGCGGCGGCGCCTGCGGTGTCGTCGACGCGGTCGCCGAGGGAGCCGACTCGTTGCTCGCGCCGTCGATCGCCGTCACGCGGTAGGTGTAGGCGGTGCCATCGGTCAGGCCGGTGTCCGTAAAGCTGCGGGTCCCGGCGGCGGTTGTGGCGGTCGCGGTGGTCGGCCAGCTGCCGTCGGCGTTCTGGCGGTAGACGCGGTAGCCCGTGACGCCGGTGTCGTCGGTCGCGGCGTTCCACGCGAGCGAGACCTGCTTGTCGCTGCCCGTGGCAGTCAGACCGTCCGGCGCGCTAGGCGCCGTCGTGTCCGTCGGCGCGTCGACGACGAGCTGCGGCACGTTCGTGCCTCCGGCCTCGCGACTCCAGATCGCGAGCGCCGTGACGGAGGAGCTCGTGACAGCGATGCTCACCGGACCGTTCCCCGTGACCGCCCGGGTCACATCGAACGACGTCGGGGTCGCGGTGACCGCCGACGGTGCGGAGCTGAGCGTCGCGCCCGGGGCGGGCGCGTTCGTATTCGTGATCGTCTTCTCTGACCAGGTGTTGTCGGCGACAGCGGAGGCGGTCACCGCGCCCCGCAACGAGCTTGCAGGGACCAGCGACAGAGTCGCCTTCTGCACGGTGCCGCTGACGCCGGTGACGTCGAAGCGCAGGTAACTGCGGACGACCGGTGAGCCGTCCGTTCGGATCTTCTGCACGGTACCGAAGTTCATGTCCGGCCGGCTCGCGTCGACATACGCGTCGGCGGACGGCGAGAACGTGACGGTGGCCGCTTGGCTTGCAGTTGGGCTGGTCAACAGCGCCGCAGCGCTCGAGACCGTAATGAGCATGAGCCGAGTGAGGCGCCGCGGGAAGGCGTCTGAAAGCACGTGAAAACCTCCACTGTCGTGTCAGTGGTTGACGAAGAACTTGCCTTCAGACCCAGGAGCCCCCGCCAGCGGGCCTCCCAACCGCGCAGGTTCGGCACCCTAGCCGATCCGGGTAGCCGCTATGAGCTACGGCACCATTTCCCCGAGTCCCGGGCCAGCCAAACTTCACCCGGTCAGCGCGTCGAACCTTACGTTCAGATGGGTAGGATTCGACTGAAGTGAAGATGAGAAGAACGGAGCAGACCGTGAAGAGCACGAGAGCGGGACTCCAGGGCCCTTCGAAGACGATCCGGGTGGAGCCCATCCGGCTGGCGCCTGAGCGGCGTCCGGCCGCTATTCCCCAGCCACTGCCTGCCAAGGAGCCGGCCAAGCGCTGAGCGTGGCCCACGCGCCAGACCTGATCGAGCCGGTAGTCGGCTTTCGAGATTGGCGCGTGGTCGACGGCCAACTGTCATCGCGCCATCTGCCGATGATGTGGACCGAGCCGACGGCGCACGCCGAGTGCTATCCGATCGGCGGCTACGAATTCGCGTCAGAGCTCGACCCGCAGCCGCACACGGCGCCGGGCGTCGGCTGCAGCTGCGGGATCTATGCCTGGCACCAGCCGCAGGGCGAGTTTGCGATCGTGGATGTGCGCGGAGTCAGCGGGATCGTGACGCTGTGGGGCACCCTCCAGGCCTACGCGGACGGAGTGCGCGCCGAGTATGCGCGCGTCGAGGCGCTCGGGGTCTACTCGCTCTGGACCAAGGCGAAGAAGGAGCTCGTTACCGAGATCGCGGCTTCGCTCGGCGCCGACGTCGTCGACCACGACCGCCTCAGCGAAGTCAGCCGCGACTACGGCCAGCCGGTGCCGGCCGAGCTGCTGCCCGCCGAAGTCACACAGCCGCGCCGGCGCTTCCGCTTCAGACTCTCGCGCGGCGCTTCTGTTTAGCCAGTTCGCGCTTGCGCAGGCCCAGCAGCGTGCCGCCGACGCCGACCGCGAGCAGGCCGAGCAAAGGCACTTGCCAGCCCGCACCGCCGTTGCTCGGATCGGCCGAGTCGATGTCAGTCGCCAGCTTGATCTGACGGCCATTGATCGCCGCGAGCACCTCCAGGTAGCGGCTGCCGTAGCGGCGGCTCGGCTCCACGTGTGAGTTCTCGCTGAACTCGTTCCAGCTGATCAGTCCGATCATGTCGGGCTGAGCCGCGGTCGCGGCGGCCATCTCCGTGCGCAAGGTGGCGCCGTCACGCCGCGGCACGCTGCGCGTGCCGCCGATCTTCCGAGCATCGAAGCCAGGCGCAGCCGGCGGGATCCACATCCCTCCGTGCCGATGCACCGCAGCACCCATCGCCGCGAGCTTCTGCTCGAAGTTCGGGTACGTCTGCGGGTTGACAGACGACCAGTAGTAGGCGTCGCCATCCACCAACGGTGCAACCCGCTCGTAGTTCACCTCGTTCTTCTCAGAGGCGAGGATCTTCAGGTGGGCGCGGTGACCGCGAGTGACCGATGCGATCTCAGCGCGCGAGAAGCGCCAGGTGCCGGACCAGACGATCACCGGCTTGCCGAACGAGCTGAACGCCTTGTTCGACGCGTATTTGTCCTGGAACGTGGTGAGGTCGGCGTTCACGCGCGCGGTGGGAAGCGGCCTGCGCTTGAAGTCGAGCCCCTCGTAGACGATGCCGAGCCGGAAATGCATCTGGTTCGCGATCTGCGCCAGCTTCTCGAGACGGTTGTCGAGCACCGGGGTGTCCTTCCAGCTGACGAGAAAGCCGTCGATGCCCGCCTGCTTCGCCCACCGGATGTGCTGACGCATGGTCGAGCCCTCGTCACTCGAGTAGCGCCCGAGCAACGGGTAATCCGTCTTCGCGCGGTTCCACGAGCTCGGGTTGAACCAGATGTAGTAGTAGGCGAAGACCGGCGCCGGACTCGAGGCTCGTGCCGTCGGGACCACCGCTGCGATGCCCAGCAGTGCCACGATCGCCACTGCGACGAGCGCGCGGCGCCGCGGGATCCAATGCGCGACCTCGGCTGGCGCAACCGACGTCTCGGCCGGCGCTTGGCGGCGGAACCGCCGCCGGTAGAGCACGACCCCCATCGCGAGCGCCGCGAGCAACGCCACGATTACCGCCATGTCGAGGTAGGTGATGACCGTCAGCTGCACGTCCTGGGTACGCGAGAGCGCGACCGGGCGCAGCGGCGACCAGCCCGCCCCGGTCACCTGCACCTGGTACTGGCCGCGGGGCAGCCCCGGCACCGTGAGAACGGTCTTGTTGTCGAACTGCCGGACGGCCGTGTACCCGTCCGGGTACCTCATGCGCACGCCCGACCCGACCGGGAAGTGGAAGATCGCATCGCGCGCGGTGAAGTGCGCCACGTTGAACAGCAGCCGCACGTTGAGGTCGCGGCTCTGCGCGGGGACGAACTTCTGCTGCGACCGGTTGACGACGTTCGCGCCGTCCACCGTCACCGCGTCCACCGCGTAGCCGATGTTCTTCTTCTCGAGTCCCTGCGTGAACGGGACGATCCGCGTGCCCTGGAGCCAGAACGGCGCGAGGTTCTTGCGGACCTGGCGCAGCCCGATGCTGCTGTGCATGCGGAACTCGCTGATCCGGTCGGTAACCGGTCCGCGCGGGCCGTGGAAGCGCGGCTTGATCAGATACCAGTAAGCAAGCGCGATACGACCGCGATACCAGCGGCTGAAGCGCGCCTCGACGCCGGTCGCGAGTCGCGTCTTCATCACCCGCAGCCGCGGGATGACGTTCACACTCGGCAACGTCACGGCACCGTGTGCGTTCGTCACGTAGGTGCGGCCGTCGGCGACCACCCGGACGCCCTTGACGAGCGGCACCGTCGTGACCGTGATTGGGCCGCTTGCCACATGCGGGCGATTTGCGGTCCCGACGTGCGGCCGATTTGCCACATCACGCGCGCTGGCCGCCGCCGGAACGAGCAGCGCGACGCCCAGCAGCAGGAGGACGAACCGAATTGGCCGCGTCATCGTGTACCGACCTTCCGGCGCAGCTTCGGCTTGATGCCGAGCGCGTACGCCATCGTCAATGCCATCAGCAGCAGCGGCAGCCCGTAGACGATGTAGATGTACCGGTGCGGATGCGTGGCCGTGGACGGCGGATGCAGCGTCGCCGGTATGAACGCCGGCCGCCGTGGAGCCTGCTTGAAGTCGAACGCATTCGCGAGGCTGTTGGCCCGCGCGTCGCGCTGCGCCAGGGGCTTCAGCGACCAGTTGTTCTCGATGAACTTGAGGATCGACGTGAAGTCGAGCGTCGTGTGGTCGATGAAGCCGCGCTTTGCCCACGGGCTGACTAGCAGCGCGGGTGCGCGGAACCCGTAGCCGTAGCGATCCATCTGCGGCGGCTTCACGTGGTCATACCAGCCGCCCCAGTCGTCGTAGGTCCACGTGAACGCGGAGCTCTTCCAGGACGAGCTCCGCATCAGCTGGCTGATCAGTGTCCGGATGAAGCGCTCGCCGGCCTTGATGTTGCCGGGCGGATGCTCGCTGCTCCCTGCCGGGACGAGATACGAAACGGCGGGCAGCGTTCCGTTCTGCAGGTCCTTGTAGTACTCGCTCATGTCGACGATGTGCGACAGCAGCTTCGGGTTGTCGAGGTAGCGGTTGTAGGCGAGCAACGGGACCCAGACGGGCTGCGCGCCGGCGTCGCCGTTGCCCCGGCTGCGATAGGTGATGTGCGGCCGGTAGTTCTGGACGTAGAACTTCCACGACACGCCGGCCTTCTCAAGCCGGTCGAAGATCGTCGGAATGTTCCCGAAGCCGTTCGGCGGGATCACGTCGACCGGGCTGCCGGCCTGGCCGGACACCCAGAACATGTGGTTCTGCACGCTGCCCGCCGCCGCCGACGTGAAAAAGCGGTCGAAGAGCACGTAGCGCTTTGCGATGTTCCAGTAGTACGGCAGATCCCTGCCGTCGTAGTGGCCCATCACGTTCGGCTGAACCCCGATCCCTTCGATCGAACCCGAGCGAAGGAACCCGTTCATCTTGCCGTGGTTGTACTGGTAGCCGAACACGGAGCTTGTGTGGCCGAGGTCCTGAACGGCCCGGCCGCCAATCCAGAACGGCTTGACGCACGGCTTGTCGCCCTTGGTCGGGTCGACCGGCATGCAGGTTCCCTTCGGGATCCCGTCTGCGCCGGGGTAGGTTCCGAAGTAGTTGTCGAAGGAGTGGTTCTCCTGCATCAACGTGACGATGTGGCCAATGGGCGTCTTGGGCGCGTGGTCCTGAGCCTGAGCCGGCGCGCCCGACGCGGCGACCGCGAGCACGCCCGCGATCGCTGTGAGCATGCGCTTGGTCATGGCCGCACCGTGTAGACGACGATGACGGGGGTCTTCACCGTGCGTCCTCCTTCGTTCGACTTGACGTATTCGGTATGGACTACGTGTCCGTTGTAACGGTCGGCGTAGCGGATGATTCCCTTCGAGAAAAAGGCTGAACGCGACGCCGAGTACGCATCCCAGACCAGGTACTGGAGATCCGCATTGCGCAGCCTCCGGTCCGGGTTCGGGATCGGCTGGTAGCTGGGGTTGCGGCTCAGCGGGTTCGGGCTCACAGCGAGCCCGTATGCCTGTCGCTTCCCGTAGAACTCGATGATGTTGGCCATCGACGGGCCGATCGTCATGATCGTTGCGCCCTGCGGTACGTGGCGGTCGATCCACAGGCCGGCCTCGCGCCCGCGTGGCACGCCGCCGGTGCCCGCAAGCGAGCTGGCCTTGGCGGACGAGTCGACGGAGACCCTGTCAAGCGTCGGGACCAGCAGGCTCGCGGCCAGGGCGGCCACTCCGGCTGCGACGATCATGCGCCGGTGGCGCACGTCCAGCCGCGTGGTGCGGAACTCCATGAGCGCGCCAATGGCACGACCGGCCAGCGCCGCAACCGCCGGTGCTGCCGGCAGCAGGTACTGGTAGCCCTTAACCGGCCACAGCTCGAAGAACACCGCCGGCACGAGGATCCAGCTCAGCAGCATCTTCTCCCGCCAGCTGCGACGCAGCGCGAAGACGGCTACTCCCGCCGTCACGAGCACGAGCGGTCCCATCGCGCCCGGCAGGATCGAGGGATAGAAGGTGAGTTCGTGGTTGGCCCGGCGGAAGAGCTGCCACGTGAGGTAGTTGCCGCTGGTGTTCCCGCTGCCGCCAATCCCGATCGCGATCGGGTACGCGATGACGATTACACCGAGTGCCGCAAGCAGCAAGGCGAGCTGGCGGACGCGAATGTGCAGCTCTGGCGAGAGCGCGACGAACGCACAGATCGAGCCGAACAGGAGGATGGCCGTCTCCTTCGAGAGGACGGACAGCCCGAGCGCCGCGCCGGTTGCCAGCAGCCACGGTGTCGTCCGCGTGGTGGCGAAGCGCGCCAGGAGGTAAAGCGACAGCGTCGCGAAGAACGTCATCGGGCCGTCGAGCAGCACCTGACGGCTGACGATCACGTCGTACGGCATCACCGCCATGATCAGCGCCGCGATGAGCCCGGCGCGGCGGCCGTAGAGACGGTGGCCGAGCAGGTAGGTCAGGACGACTGTCCCGACTCCGAACAGCGCCGCGAGCGGCCGCTGGAAGTCGCCCTTCAAACCGAGGTCGTAGCCCGTGGCCAGGATCGACTGGAACAGCAGCGGGTGCGCCCGGAAGGTCGGGAAGAACATCGCGATGTCGTGCACGTTCGCGATCGAGGCGGCTTGGCCGGCGTACACCGTCTCGTCGCCGTTGAAGCCGACCGCGTCGATGTTCCAGAGCCGCAGGAAAGCGCCGAGCAGGACGATCCCGCCGATCCAAACCGCGGTTGGGATCCGCGGCTTGGTCGCGACTTGGGTTTCGGTTGAGACCGGCGCCGCAAGGGCGCCGGTCTCGGAGTGATTCTGGGCAGGGGGGCCGACGCCCATTGTTTCTCCTAGGGTTGTCCGGGGTCAGGTGGTTGCCGGTGCGGCGGCCGGAGCCGTCGGTGCCGGCGGTGGCAGGATCGACGGGATGGTGCGGAACCACTCCATCGTGCTGCTGCCGATCAACGTCGTCGGCGATCCCTCGAGCGCCTGGGCGATGATCACCCGCTCACGCTCGCGGAGGTCCTTACCGTTCCGACTGTGGAGCAGGTGCTCGATGTCGGAGTAGGGCGGGAACCCGTAGGCGTCCTCGCAGTTCGACAGCAGGATGTCCATCGCCTCGGCCGGGTCGAGCGTGCGCTTTTCGTCGTGGCCGCGCTGGATGATCACCATCGCGGACACCGACGCCTCCGGTGCGATCTGCACACCGGGGATCAGCCGATCGACCTGGTACTTCGGCGGCGGGATGAGGAACTGGACGATCGCGTTCAACGTCGCCACCGGCAGGTGCGTCTTCGCCATCCCCATCGCGGCGCGGCGGCCCGAACGCGAGTGGAGGCGGCTCTGCACGATGAGCCCGGCACGCTCGCGCCGAGACAGCTGCGCCTTCTTCACTGCCTTGAGCGTGTGCCGGCTGATCGTCAGCGGCTTCGGGTACGTGAGCACCCGGCCGTCTGGAGTGATCAGCGTCAGGTCGTCCGAGAGGAACGAGTACGGGTTGTGATCGAGTGCCTTCAGGCAGGTCGTCGTCTTGCCCGTGTCGGTGCGCGCCGTCAGCAGGAGCGCCTTCTCATCCGAAGCGAGGCAGGCTGCGTGCACAAGCGCGTAGCCCTTGTCGACCAGCGTCCAGCGCAGGATCGGCTCGACCACGTTCGTGTACAGCACGTGCGGTGAGCGGCCCACGAGGCGGGTTGCAATGACGTCGACCTGGTCGTCTCCGATCTCGATGTCGGCGCCGAAGCCGAGGCGGCCGAAGCTCTCCTTGTATTCGAGCCGGGAACGCCCGTTGGCCTTTGCCTCAACGATTGCATTGTCAGGCCGCTTGCCACCGACGCGCACGCGGATGGTGGGCTCGTCGTGCAGCTCGTCCACGCGCAGGCGTGCGAGCTCCGGCAGGGCCACATCGGACGCCACCGTGACGATGCCGTGGATGTCGTACACGTGCGGCGTCGCCTGCTTGCGGTGCGACCAGATCCAGGCGTCGGCGGCCGTGAACCGCACCAGAGTCAGCGTGACGAGCGAGACCACGTTCGCAACGAGGTAGTTGATCCCGATGAACGAGGTCAGCAGGACGAGCATCGGGCCACGGAGGGCGAGTGCCGCGTTGTTGACTCCGAGGAACATCAGGAAGCGCTTCATCCGCGTGTGACGCGCGCCGTCCTCGCGGAAGACCAGGCGATCCGCGAGCATGAAGTTCCAGAGGCTCGACCCCTGGGTGGCGAGCACCGCGGAGGCGAGGTAGTGGATGCCGAGACCGCCGGTGAACAGCGCCATCAGCGCCGTGTTGACAACGAGCCCGGTCACGCCGACCGTCACGAACCCGGCGAGGCGGCGCTCGCGCGGTCCGAAGCGCATCGCGGCGAGCTGCGCGAGGTAACGGCGTGCTTCACCGACCGACGCCTTGCTTTCGCCGGCGTGGCGCTCGCCGAAGCGGAAGCCGACCTCGCTTGCGCGAAGAGCACGCGGCGACCGCGCAAGGATCTCGAGCAGGATCTTGAAGCCACGCGGATGCAGCGCCTCCGGGTCGACCGCAGCGCGGCGAACCATGAAGAAGCCGCTCATCGGGTCGCTCACGCCACGGAGGCGACGCGGGAACACGACGCGTGCCGCAGCGGCGGCACCGCGCGACAGCACGCGGCGCACGGCGCCGAAGTCGCCGAGGTCGCCACCATCGCGGAAGCGGCTCGCGACGACGATGTCGGAGTCGCCGCTCTCTGCCCGGTCAAGCAGCTCCTCGACCAGTTCGGGCGGATGCTGCAAGTCGGCATCGATGACGCACACCCACGTTCCGCGCGCGACCTCGAGGCCGGCGCAGACTGCGCCGCCGAGGCCACCGGTGCGGTCCGCCGGTGGACGATGAATTACGTTGACGTCGCGGTTGACCGACGCGCGCAAGGACTCGATGACTTCCTCGGTGCCGTCGTCGCTGTCGTCGACGAAGAGGATGTCAATGGCCTTTTCGAGCGCGACCGCGTCGAGCCGCCCAAGCAGCTCGGCGATGTTGTCGCGCTCGTTGCGAGTGGGCACGATCACCGTCAGCGTCGGCGGCGCCTCAACGGCGCGAACCGACGTCGCGGCATGACCGGCGTGCTCCTGCATGATCAGCTGCATCTAGACTCCTAGCTCGGCCCCGCTCGCCAGTGCCGCCGCGCCGTTTATCGGCTGAGGCGAGACCGGCAGCAGCTGCCGTCGCGTTTCGTTATCGGCAAAGCGCATGAGCGCGGCCGCCTCCCGTCGCGAGCTCACCCCAAGCCGCCTGAAGGCGGACGAGAGGTGCGTCTTCACCGTGCTCTCGGCAAGGAACAGCCGACTTGCAATCTGGCTGTTGGTGAGCCCACGGCTTGCAAGCTCGAGGACTTCCTTCTCGCGGTAGCTGAGAGCAGGCGGCGACACCAGCTGGCGCACCGTGCGCGGGACAGAGATCTGCCCCGCGTACGTGCACCTGACCACCGAGGCGAGGGCGTTTGAGAGCTCGTCGCTGAAGACGACTCCGTCTGCCCCGGCCTGGAGGTAGCGGGGTACCGAGCGCTGCGCACTTTGAGGACAGATCACGACGATCCCGGCGCCTCGCAGTGCATTCCGTGTGCGGCGAATCGCGCCCTCGGCGTCGAACGCGCCCGGAGACGCGTCGACGACGACGACGTCCGGCTGGGGCGAAACCATCGCGAGCCCCATGTCCGTGTAGCCGGCGAACGCGAGCGTGACGAGCAACCCGTCACGAACGAGGACGTCGGTGACGCCGCGCACGGTGACTTCACTCTCGGCAAGGACAGCGAGCGTCACCGCCGGTGACGATCCAGTCGTTGCCCAGAAGTCCGTTGCACGTTCGGTAGCCACGTTGACAACTACGGCGTGTGCGACGCGTGTCTTACGCGGCTTCCGGCACGAGGCGCGCCGGACGTCCGGTGGACGGCTTCACGTCCATTTCGAGCAGCTTGCGACGCGCTGCGATGCGCGCGCGGTGATGCATCGTGTGGATCGCGGCCTCGCGCTTGCCGAGGCGCTCTCCCACCTCGCCCGCCGGCAGGCCGACGTGCTCGCACAGGAACAGCACCTTGCGCTGGTTGTCGGTGAGATCGGCCAGCGCGTGGCGAAGCACCTCGCGGTCACTCCTTGTCGGCGCGTCCTCCTGCGCGATCTCGATCCCCTCCGACGAGTCGACGACGGCGCGGGATTCGCGCAGCCAGTCGATTGCTGCATTGCGCGCCACTCGCAGGATCCACGCCGCGAAGCGAGCCCGCTTGACGTCGTACTGCGGGAACGCCGTCATGAGCTTCAGGAAGACCTGCTGCGTGACGTCGGCCGCGTCGTCCCGGTCCCGGACGATGCTGCAGACGTACGAGTAGACCGGACCCGAGTAGCGCGAGTACAGGTAGGTGAAACCTTCCGGGTCACCGTCGAGCACCTTCTGCACCGCAGCTGCGGTGCGACGTCGCTCTTCGTCGTCTTCGACGATCGAGCGAGTGTGCTCGAACAGCGGTGGTATGCCGGTTGCGTCCGACGCCGACTGCCGGCTCCTAGGACGCGTCTGATTAACCGCCATTGTTCCCCTCCATGGGTTTTGCCGGTGAACCGGAGGGGACGGACTACTTATCTACCCCCTCCAGCTCACCGAAAGGGCCAGAGGGGGCGATACTCGGCGCTTGGCATTACGCCGACGATGCCCTTTGTGTTACTAGCTTGTTACTCGGGCGGGATTTCGGACCAGGCGGGCTGGACATCGCCCGCATGCGGCGTCCGTAAGACGCCCGGACGGCGTCCGAGTAGGTAGATAACCGCCGTGCAGGGCTCAGGCGAGCGCGGCCTTGAACCGTTCGATCGCCTCGACCGGCGTTGGGTCGACGTCCTCGAGGACGGCCAGGTATACGGAGACCAGGTCGCCGATCAGCACGAGTGACAAGACACGTTCCAACGGTGTAGCGCCAAGGCTTTCGACGAACTCGATGCCGTCCGCGGTCGCGCGCGCCGCCAGGGCGGTGAGCTGCATCCGCCGGCGGAGCCGGGCGTCGAGCAGGCGATCGCCGAGGAAGACCGCAGAGAACGGGGCAAGCGGCTTTCCTTCCCACGCGCAGAGCTCGTTGTGATCTGCCTCGGGCAGGGTCGACGCAAACGCGTGCACCCCGGGGTTCTCGTTCAACTGCGCCTTCCAGCGCGTGGCAATCGGCGTGGTGGCACCGGCGCCGTAGATGACCGGCACCGTTCCATGCAGCCTCATCGCCAGCGCCTTCGCAAAGGACGTGTCGGAAGCTTCCGGGCCAAGCTCTTGCGCGAGGCGCCCATGCGGGGCCGCCGCCAACGCGATCTCGGAGCGGATGTCCGGCGCAGCGCCACAGGCTTCGGCGCACGCGAGAACACTGACAAGCATGTAGACAACAGACGCTCGTGGCTGCATGCCGGTTGGCAGCGAGATGATCGGGACGCCATCGGCTCGCGCAAGCTCTCCGAGCTTGCCGCCGGTCGTGATCGCCACGCGAGGAATGTTGCGCTCGCGCGCCTGCGCGTAACAAGCGAGCGTCTCCTCGGTGTTGCCCGAGTAGCTCGCGCACACGACGAGCGTGTCGTCGCCGACCCATGAGTCGAGGGAGTACTCACGAACGGTCCGGACCGGGCGCCGTGCTCGTCGTAGGAGCACGGCGCCGGCGAGGTCCGCACCAATGGCTGACCCCCCCATCCCGCAGACGACGAGTCCTCCCCGAAGCTCCTGATGCGCAAGGTCGGCGATGTCGACACGACGCAGCGCGTCGGTCAAGTGGCCGCCCTGGGCCAGGACCAGCTCCACCATTCCGCTCCGATCTATCTGGCTGATCGATGCGGCTGAGAGGACTCCCTCGGAGAGGCGTTGGCTCTTGAGCGCCCCCCAATGGTTGTCTGTCTTGACAGGTGCCATGGTGTCGGTCGAAGTACGACCGGTCGTACTGGGATCTGACCCGCCTCCGCCGTTTACTCCCCGGAGAACCCGCGGGACCGCCGGCTTCACATCGCCTCCAGCACGCGGCGCGCCGCATCGACGAGCTGGCTCGTGTTCTGGAGGTGCTCCTTCCACGCGATCGTGGCGTCCAGCTCGTCCTCGTTGGCGCGGCTTGCGGCGGTCGCGGTCATGACCGCGCGATCGACGGCATCGCCGTTACCCGCGTCCTCGAGTGCTTCGTCGTAGGCCGCGCACGCAAGCGTCTGCGCCCCGTCGGCAAGGTCCTGCAGCAGCATCACGCGCTTCGCGAGACGGGCGCCGTCGACCTGCGCGTCGATAAACTGCTCGATCAGGAACCGCAGCTCAGTTGTTTGTATCTCTCGCACGGAAGATCGACGTGAACGGCACCGTAAATCTGCCTGCTCAGGAGAGGGATATTCGGGCATCCTCGCCCACCGTCGCGCGGAGCGCGTGCGGCACGTGCGGGTCGTTTGTCACGACCGCGCCAGAGCCGATCACGCTGTCCTCCAACCGCACGCTGAGGTCGCGGATGATCGCGTTCGCGCCGACGATCGACGACTCGACTTCGGACGCCTCGATCACAACCCCTTCCCCTATAGACGTGTACGGGCCGACGTAGCTGTCGGCGATGAATGCGCCGGCGCCGATGATGGCCGGGCCGCGGACGGTCGAGTAGTCGAGCGTCGCCGTGTCGTCCAGAATCACCGGCCCCCGGACGTCGTTTCGCTTCACGAACGCGCGCGGGTCGCCGGAGGCGATCACGTCGAGCAGCGCCCGATTCGCCTCGAGCAGGTTCTCGGCGCGCTCGATGTTCAGCCACGAGCGGCTCGGCGCCCATTCGAACAGGCGCAGCCCCTCGCTCCGGAGCGTTTCGCGTATGCCGCCGCTCGAAAGCACCGCCGACGGGTCGGCTTCAGCGAGCGCGACGAGTGCCGGCCGGCCGATGACGGCTGCGAGCATGCGCACCTTCGGGCCGATGTCGTCGTCGGTGTGCAGCGTGACCACAGCCGACCGGGCCGGGTCGCCACGTACCTGCTCGACGACTTCCGCCAGATCGGGGCCAGGCACAACTGCGGACTCCAGCAGCACGAGCGGCGCATCGGCAGACAGCAGGCTGGCTGCCGGCGCAAGCGGGATGCGCCCGCTGATCGCGCCAAGCGACAGGTAGAGGATGCTCTCCGGGTCCACGTTTGCCGAGGCGAGCACTCCTTGGACGCGCTCGGCCTGCGCCTCGTCGCCAGCGACGGCGACGCGTTCGAACCCGAGCCGTTGCAGCGCTTCGACCTGGTGCGCCAGCACCGCTCGGTTGGCGATCGGTGCGAGCGCCGGCGGCGTCTTCCGCAGCGGCCAGCGCAGGGGTGGAGTGGGACTTCCCAACAGCACTACGGCCGTCGCGCTCACCATCAACAAGAAAGACGACTGCGCCCGTGCGGTCCTGCCGTGTCGCCAGGTGTCGGAGTATCGAGTTCGGACTAGGCGCCGGGCCCGAGGCCACCCATCAGCGGCCCGTGTGTCCGGGGGCTGACGATGTCCGAGAGGCTGAAGGTCGGCTTCTCGTTGAACGCCCGCTGCAGGCGGATCTCGAAAGCCTGGTAGAGGCGCACGGCACGGCTTCGCCGTCCCTGCTTGACGAGCATCACCAGCAGCTGGCGCTGGATCTCGTTGTCGAACGGCTCCATCTCGGCCAGGCGCTGCATGTGTCCAAGCGCGACTTCTGGCTCGTCCGAGCGCAGCTCCGCGAGGGCGCGCAGCGGGATCGTCGCGAGATCGCGCAGGCGCTCGCGCTCGACGTACGCCCACTCCGAGTACGGGTCGTCAGCCAGGTAGTCGCCGTGGTACATCGCGACGGCGGCTTCGAAGAGCGTCACGGCGGTGGTGGAGTCGCCGCCCGCGAAGGCCCGCATGCCGTCGGAGAGCATCTTCTCGAAGTCGTCGGCATCCACTGAGACGCAGTCTGGGTTCAGCCGGTAGCCGCCATTCTTGGCCAGGATGTAAGGCGACCTGCCACGACGCGTCGGGTCCGGTTCGAGCTTCGAGCGCAGGATGTGCATGCAGTGCCTGACGGTGTTCCCGGTGCGGTTGTTGGCGTTCGGCCAGACGGCCTCGGCGATCATCTCGAGCGGCACGAAGTGATGGCGCTCCGTCAAGAGGAACTTGAAGAGCTGGCCGGCGCGCTGCCCGACCCACTCGCCGTCGAGCGCCCCATTCCATGTAGTTACACGGAGCCGCCCGAGCGTCTGGATTTTGAGCCGCGGCTGCTGGAGCCAATCGCCCTCGGTCGAGGCGGAACGATCCGCGGCGGTTGCCGCGCGGACCTGGAAGATGATGTGCGAGCCGTCCGCGTAGAGCGAAGCTGCGGTGACTCCGACCAGTTGCCCCGGCTTCGACGGCAGCTCGAGGAAGACCTCCGGCGTCTTCTCGCCCGAGGCAAGCGCGATCTCGGTGAGGCAGGCACCCCTCAGCGGGCTTCCCTCGCTCCCGCATCCGAAGATCTGGCAGCACGTCGCGGGCCCGTGCCCGTTCTCAGCCGGGATGGTCACGAGCTCGCGCGCCGCGCGGTTCGATGCCATGACGCCGTGCGACGGGTCCACCACGATGATTCCGAACGGGAAGTGTTCGAAGACGTCGGTCAACAACTGCGGCCTCCGCCGGTTCGAGGCCCATCGAACATCGAGGGCGGGCATCCTGCCCTCCGATCTCGACGCCGATTGGTTTGCGGAGAGGTACATGTGTCTAGGTCAGACCGTCACTTCGAAAGTAAGCGCCCAAATTGGGAACGGCAATGGGTCGTTCGACCCAATTTTCATGTCAAATGCGGTAGCCATGTTTTGGCCTCTTGGTGACATGCGTCACGGCTGACCGCCATGACGGGCGACAGGCAGCGTGAGCCGCCTGGGTGAGGGCCGGGCCGGGGGTCACGTCAGACATACGACACCCGGCGCCTACTCCTTACCGTGGACACTTGTCCACGTACGGACGGGCTAACCCGAAGTGGTTACGACGAGCTGGGGTGCGAACCCCGCCGCGCCCTCCTTCGTGGAGTAGTACGCCCCATCCGTCGACGTCGACGTCGCGGCGATGCTCACCGTGCCGTCACCGAGCACGAGCCGGGTGACGTCGGTTTCGTACCACTGGCCGCTCCTGACGGCGCCGAGCGACGAGACGATCGTGCTCTGGATCGTGGGCTGCAGGTTCCACGCAAGGGACGACTCGTTCCACATCGGGTCGCTGCCGTGGAAGTCACCGCCCTTGGCGGACGGATTGACGCAGTAGAGGCGCAGCTTCGCCGACACGACGTGCCGCGCGCCGACGCCCGCGACGTTGAACTTCAAGAACAGGTGCTTGACGGGGCTGTTGTCGGTGATGAACTGCGTCGCAGTGCCGAACACCTTCGTGGGCGTGTCGGCGGCGCCGTAGCTGTCAGCTGTCGGCGGGGTGAAGGTCAGCACCGAGCTGGGCGCCAGCGTTGTCACCGAGATGGTCGTCGACGGGTCGGATTCGTTGGTCGCGAAGTCGTACGCCGTCACGTGGTAGTCATAGGCCGTGTTAGGCGTCAGGCCGGTGTCGGAGTACGTCGTGTTCGGGGTGGTCGCGATCTGCGTGGTGCCGCGGTAGACGTGGTATCCGACAACGCCGACGTTGTCCGTGCTCGCGCTCCAGGACAGGTTCACCTGGCTCCCGGAGATGGGCGTCGCGGTCAAGTTCCCCGGCACGGACGGCTTCGTCGTGTCCGGCGTCGTCGCGGCGCCCGAGTGGCAGTTCTGCGACCCGGCGTCCGTGAACGTCTTTCCGGCCTCGGGGACGAACTGCCATGTGTAATGGTCGGGGTACAGCGTCATCTTGAGGACGCCGAACGTGTTGTCGTTGAAGATCTCGCTGTTCGCCGCGCGCGCCGCGAGTGACGTGTGGTTCGCGCCACCGGTCCCGACGATGAACTCGCGGATGCCCTTCGCCTGGTCCAGGGCGCCGGCCGGGGTCTGTGGCGCGAAGCGCTCGTAGGTGTGGTCGTGCGCGCTCAGCACGACATCGGCCTTCGCGGCATAGAGCAGGTCCCAGAGCGGGCGCGAGTTGTTGTTGGCCCTGCCGCCCGAGCTGAACAGCGGGATATGCCAGTAGGCCAGCACGCACTGGTTCGGATGCGCCGCGAGGTCAGCCTGGAGCCACTTTCCCTGCGCCGAGGTAGCGCTGCAGCCGCCGGCACTGCTGCAGTTGCTGTTGAGCGCGATCAGGTGCCAGGTGTCGACGTCGTAGCTGTAGTAGCCCTGGCCTTGGGCGCCCGCCGCGGAGCCGAAGTACTTGAAGTAGCCGTTGGCGTTGGTGTTCGTCGAATCACAGCCGGTCGCCTGAGACGGGCTGCTGCCCCCGTTCGTGAGGTACTCGTGGTTGCCGACCGACGGGTGGGTGATCGACTTGACGCGGCCCCAGCTCTGGCTGTACGAGCCCGTGAAGGCGTTGTAGCCGCCGCAGTAGTACTGGTTGTCGCCGAGTGGCAGCACGGCGGCAAGGCCGGCGTTCACGAGCAGGTTGGACGTGTACATCGCGCGGCAGCTCGAGGAGCTGTTGTTGAAGCTGGAGTTCGCCGGGTCGCAGGCGATGTCGCCGGCAGCGGCGATCACCGGCGCATCCGCTTGTGCGGTCGTGGCATATGCGAATCCCAGAAGGAAGGTGAGCGCGATGGCGATCGAAACGATCAGCGTGAACGAGTCGTGGTTACGACGGTTCTGATCTCGATCATGGGCCATGACTCGATGCTTGCGCTCGTTGCGCGTTACTACAACGGCAGCCCGTACTTACTTGGTCCGTTTACGCCCGAAAGTCGCCCGAACCGATGTAAGGAATTCATTCAAGGCCCGAAACCCTGCAAGGATTCCGCGCCGTGTCGACCCTTGACGTCGTAGAGACCACCGCCGAGGCCGAGGCTCAGGAGCGGCCCCCGCTGATCGTCCGCGAGCCGCTGCAGGAGTTCCTCGACCACCACGACCTCGGCGCCGGGGACATCGAGGCTGAGCCGATCGGTGAGGGTCATTCGAACGTCACTTACCTGATCCGGCGCGACGACGACCGCTTCGTCTTGCGCCGCCCACCGCGGCCACCGGTCCCGCCGTCGGCCAACGACGTGCTGCGCGAATCGCGCCTGCTCCAAGCGCTTCAGGCGACTGATGTGCCCACCGCCGACGTGCTCGCGGTATGCGAGGACGAGTCAGTGATCGGCGCCCCGTTCTACGTCATGCCGTTCCTCGAGGGCCACGTGATCACGACGGAGATGCCGGACGAGCTCGACAACCCGGCCGAGCGCCGGCGCACGGCGTTCGAGCTCGTCGACGCGCTCGTCCAGGTCCACGCGGTCGACTGGCACGCTTGCGGACTCGATACGTTCGCGAAGCACAGCGGCTATCTCGAGCGCCAGGTCAAGCGCTTCATGGGACTGTGGGAATTCAGCAAGACGCGCGAGCTGCCGGCGGTCCAGGAGGTTGGCGAGTGGCTGCAGGTGAACCTGCCTGACACCCCGCAGACGACAATCGTTCACGGCGACTATCGGTTGGGGAACACGATGTTCGAGGTCGAGGCGCCGGCGCGCCTGAAGGCGATCTTCGACTGGGAGATGGCCACGCTGGGCGATCCCCTCGCCGACCTCGGCTATATGACGGCCACTTGGTCGCGCCCGAACGAGGGCTTCGAAACGACCTTCGACCTCACGACCGTGACGCACGCGGAGGGCTTCCCCGACCGCGACGAGCTGGTGGAGCGCTACGCCGAACAGAGCGGGCGTTCGCTGAGCGATCTGAAGTGGTACCAGGCGCTCGCGATCTGGAAGGCGACCGTCTTCATGGAGGGCAACTACAAGCGGGCGATGCTCGGGGCCTCCGACGACCCTTACCTGAAGGCATTCGGCGAAAGCGTGCCCCAGCTGGCCGGGGCCGCGAAGCGGATCACCCAGTCGTGAAAGGGCTGCTGATCGACTTCGGTGGCGTCCTGACGACGAACGTGTTCGACTCGTTCAAGGCGTTCTGTCGCGCCGAGGGACTGCCCGAGGACTCGGTAAAGAACATGTTCCGGGAGCGCGGCGAAGGGCTGGCCCTGCTGCGGCGGCTGGAGAAGGGTGAGCTGACGGCCGAGCAGTTCGCGTCCGAGTTCGCTCCGCTGCTCGGCGTGAGCCCGGACAACCTGGTCGAGCGGCTGTTCGGCGGCGTCGGGCCCGACGAGGCGATGGTCGCGGCGGTGCGCCGTGCCCGCGGGGCGGGCATCAAGACCGGCCTTGTGTCGAACTCGTGGGGCGAGGGGCTCGCCTACGACCCCGCGCTGCTCCAGGAGTTGTTCGACGCCGTCGTGATCTCGGGTGAGGTGGGGCTGCACAAGCCGCAGCCCGAGATCTTCCGGCTCGCGGCGGAGCGGATCGGCGTCGCACCCGAGGTGTGCGTCTTCGTCGACGACCTGCGCGAGAACTGCGCGGGCGCCGAGGCGGTGGGGATGAAGGCCATCCTTCACAGAGGGTCGGCGGGGACCCTCCCGCAGCTGGAGAAGCTGCTGGGGGTCCCCGTTACCGACGTCGAAGCGCAGCGAACCTGAAGCGCCGCTGCGTGTGCGCCCGGCGCGGCTGCGCGGCTTCACGCAGCTCCTTGATGCGGCTGCACTCGTATTCCTGGCGAAGCGGGAGGGACTGCATGTCAAATACCTGCCGCGACGCGCAAAGCCGGCCGGCGGATGAAGCGCGCCGGACGGGTGGCCGACGGCTTCGAGCCAGTGTGCACGCGCAGCATGCTGACAAGCTCGGCACTCGGCCAGAATGGATCGGAGATCGCGGCTCCGTTGGAGCCGACCGCCGCGCGGATGCGCCCGTCGACCTCGGCCACCATCACATGCCCGGCAGGCATGCGGTGACCGCCGTCGAGAACACCCAGCACAGCAAGGTCCGGCTCGTCCGCAGTCCGTGCGCTCCGGATGAGGATATGCTCATTCCGAGTCATAAGCCTTCCTTGTGGTTGAGGGGTCATTGCAGAAGTAATAGTGACACCTTCCAGCCATTACGTCCAATGACAAAAGGCGCGATCTACGATAAGATGCGCTTATGCTCGATGTGAAGCGCTTGCGCATCCTCAAGGAGGTCGCTGACCGCGGCTCGTTCTCAGCGGCGGCCGAGGCCCTCTCCTACACGCAGTCGGCGGTCTCGCAGCAGATCGCCGCGCTCGAGCGCGAGGCCGGCACCCAGCTGGTCACTCGTGGCTCGCGCGGGATCCGGCTCACGGAGGCGGGCGAGGCGCTGGTGCGCCACGCCGACGCGATCCTGACCCGGCTCGCTGACGCCGAGGCCGAGCTCGAGGCAATCGCCGGCCTTCGCGGCGGTCGGCTGCGGCTGGCGGCGTTCCCGACCGTGGGTGCGACGCTCATGCCGCTGGCGATCGCGACGTTCCGCCAGCGCCACCCCGACGTGGAGCTGACAGTGCGCCAGCTCGAGCCGGAGGACTCGGTTCCGCTGCTGAAGATCGGCGAGCTGGACATCGCGCTGACGATCGAGCCGAACATGATCCAGGACACCGACGGCCTCGATTCGACCTTCCTGCTGGATGACCCGATGTTCGCCGCGCTGCCGCTGAACCATCCGGCTGCGAACAAGGCGCGCGTCCGCCTGAAGGACCTGTCGGGTGAGGCGTGGATCGGCACGACGGACGCCTGCTCGTGCGGCGCGCTCGTGCGCAACCACTGCATCCGCGTGGGCTTCGAGCCGCGAATCACCTTCGAGTCCGACGATTACCTGCAGATCCAGGGTCTTGTCGCCGCAGGAGTTGGCGTCGCGCTGATCCCGACGCTGGCGCTGACGACGGTGCGCGACGACATCGTGATCCGCGACCTCGGTAACGAGGCGCCGGTACGGAAGATCGCGGCGGCGACGCTGCCCGGCGCGCAGCGCTCGCCCGCAGCTCGCGCGATGCTCGAGGTCCTCTCCGACATCGCCGCGCAGTACGCGAAGCCGACGCCGCACCTGGCGGCAGTCGCGTCGTAACAAAAGGGGTCAGAGCACTTTTGTAACGGCGCGCGTCAGGCCTTCGTGGATCGTCTACGAGCAGCACCGCGAGGGGGCTGGTACCGGATGTGGGCACAGCTATGCCGCGATCACTTTCGGCCCGCGGCGCCGTCGTATGGGTGCCGATCGAAGGAGGCCTGATGTTGCTGGACGGCAAGAACGCGGTGATCTACGGGGGTGGCGGAAACATCGGGGGAGCGGTCGCGCGTGCATTCGCCCGTGAGGGCGCACGCGTGCATCTGGCTGGACGTACCGCCGCGAAGCTCGACTCCGTCGCGAATGCGATTCGCTCCGATGGCGGCGCCGCGGAGACCGCTGTCGTCGACGCGCTCGATGAGCGGAGCGTCGATGCCCACGCCGACGCCGTGGCGTCGGAATTCGGCACCCTCGACATCTCGTTCAACTTGATCTCGCACGGCGACGTTCAAGGCACGCCGCTCGCCGAGATGTCGCTGGCCGACTTCGAGCGGCCGGTGGTGACTGCGGTGCGGACGATGTTCATCACGACTCGGGCGGCGGCGCGGCGCATGATGCGGCAGCGCTCCGGCGTCATCCTCGTCTTCGGCGGCTACGGCGATCCGCCGCGTGGCTACAACCTCGGCGGGCTGCAGGTCGCGTTCCAGGCGCAGGAGGCGCTGCGTCGCAACCTCGCCGCCGAGCTCGGCCCCTACGGCATCCGCGCGCTGACGATCCAGACGAGCGGCATCGTCGACACGCTTCCGGAAGGCATGGAGCAACTCGCCGACAGCATCGCGGCGACAACGCTCCTGGGACGCGGCGGCACACTTGCCGACGTTGCGGCCGCGGCCGTGTTCGCTGCTTCCGACCGCGCCGCGGCGATGACCGGGACCAAGCTGAACATCAGCGCCGGAACGTCGATCGACTAGCCCGCGGCGATCAGCACCACGCCGCCGAGCGCGGCCGCCACACCCAGCTCCTGCACGCGGTGTACTCGCTCCTTCAGCACGACGCGCGCCAGCAGGACCGTGACCACGGGATAGAGCGATCCCGCAACCGACACCAACGAGACCAGCCCCTTCGTCGTCGCCGCGGCGAACAGCAGGTTCGCCGAGACGTCGAGCGTGCCCGCGAGCGCCAGCGCGGCCATGTGCGGCCGTGCCGCTGCCAGGTGCGGGCGCATGATCGCTGCAGCCACGAGCAGCAACGCCAGCGACGTCGTCCGATTGATCAGGCTGGCCCAGACGGCGCCACCGTCGCTGGCCACGTCGAGCGCCAGGAAGAACCAACCCCAGAGGAACGCCGACAGTGCAGCCAGCAGCACACCCGCAGCCAGTTTCGATCCACCGCGGGCCCCCTCGTCCGGTTCGCGCGAGGCGAGCACTGCACCGGCCAGCGCGATGACCATGCCCGCCAGCTGCACGACGCTGGGACGGTCGCCCGTCGCGATCCCGACGATCACGGGCACAACACCCGCCATCGACGCAATCGGCACGACCAAGCTCATCTTCCCGATCGCGATCGCCCGGAAGAAACAGGCGAGACCGGCGGTCCCCGCAAGTGCCGACAGCGCGGCAAACGCCGCTTCCCTGCCGCCCGGCACCGGCTCGTGCGCAATCGCGGCGACGCCGGCGATCCACACGAAGCCCACCACCTGCGAGCAGACGATCACCACCAGCACGGGCAACACGCGCGACTTCGCCCCGCCGATGAAGTCGCCGAAGCCCCACGCGAGGCTCGCGAGCAGCGCGAGGCCTATGCCCAGCATCAGGGCCGGCGCGCGCTACCGAGGATGTGCGGCAGTCCGAAGTTGCCGGACGGGAACTGGAAGCGTCGGCTGCGCCGCACGATGAACCCGGCGTCTTCGATTGCCGCGCGCGTATCGCGCGTCAGATGGCACCCGCCTGCGACCCGCGGGTAGAAGGTCTTGTCGAGAACCCGCTGCATGCGGCGGCGGCTCTTGCGGTTCGAGACGACGTGCTCGAAGAAGCGCAGCTCGCCGCCGGACCTGATCGTGCGGTGCAGCTCGGCCAGCGCAGTCTCCTGGTCCGGCACCGAGCACAGCACAAGCGACGCGACACCTGCATCGACCGAGGCGTCCTCGAGTGGAAGCGCATCCGCCAGCCCCTCGACCACCCGCACCGGCACCGGCGCGTCCGCCGCGGCGGCCTCCGCCTTCTGGCGCAGATACGGCTCGGGCTCGACCGCGATCACCTCGGTCACCGTCTCCGGGTAGTGCTCGAAGTTCGAGCCGATGCCGGCGCCGACCTCGACCACACTGCCCTTCAGGCCCGCCAACAGCTCACGGCGGTTGTCAGCGTTGCCGGCCTTGTCCTCCTTCTTCGCCAGCCAGGCGTAACCCCGCGCGAACAGGGGGTGCTTGACGGACTCGGCGGGCACCTACTTCTTCTCGCGCCCGTACATGAGCACCATCAGGCGCTCGAGCAGCTTCGCGTTGCGCTTGCTGAACGGGAACCAGTACATCTCCCGCTTCATCCCGAACCGCGTGACCAGGATCGCGTGGGCATTGCAGTACTTGCGGATGCCGGCGGCACTGTGGCGTGCGCCGATGCCCGACTCCTTGACCCCGCCGAACGGCAGTTCCTGGGCGCCGTAGTTGATGACGGCGTCGTTCACGCACGTCGAGCCGGCCTGGATCTGCGACGCGATCCGCTCGCCTTTCTGGAGGTCCTTGGTCCAGACGCTGGAATTGAGGCCGTAGCGGGAATCGTTGGCCAGCCGCAGCGCCTCCGCCTCGTCGTGGACCTTCATGACCGGCAGGACCGGGCCGAACGTCTCGTCCTGCATCAGCTTCATCGAGTGGTCGACGTCGACAACCACGGTCGGCTCCCAAAAGCGGCCTTCGCTCTCCCGCTGCTTGCCGCCGACGAGTACCTTGGCGCCCTTGTCGACGGCGTCCTTCAGGTGGTCCTCGATGATCCCCAGCTGTGGCTCGAAGGTGACGGCGCCGACCTCCACGTCGCCAACCTGGCCGGGCGGCCCCTGGCGCAGCGCGCGGGTCTTCTCGACGACCTTGTTGACGAACTCGTCGTAGACGGGCTCCTCGACGTAGACGCGCTCGACCGCCTGGCAGATCTGGCCTCCGTTCGCCATCCCCCAATAGACGGCGCCGTTGGCGGCACGCTCCAGGTCGGCGTCGCGCAGCACGATCATCGGGTCCTTGCCGCCCAGCTCCAGGGAGTGCGGCTTGAGCGACTTCGCCGCCTCCATCGCCACCTTTTTCCCGGTGGCTACGGAGCCCGTGAACATCACGTAGTCCACGTGCTCGATCAGCGCGGCGCCCGTGCCACCGCGACCCGTGGCCACCTGCATCAGGCCGTCGGGCAGGCCCGCCTCACGCATGCACTCCTGCATCAACATCGTCGAGAACGGCGTGACCTCAGACGGCTTGAAGACGACACCGTTGCCGGCCGCCAGCGCCGCGATCCCATCGCCGAAGCAGTTGGTCAGCGGGTAGTTCCACGGACCGATCACGCCGATCACGCCGCGTGGCTGGTAGCGGACCATCAGCTTCTTGCCGAGCATCAGCGGCGAGTGGCTTCTGACCTTCTCGTCCTTCAGGTGCTTGGGAGCCGTCTTCGCCCAGTAGCCGAACGAGTCGGCGATGAAGAACACTTCCGTGAGCAGCGCGTCTTCCGGCGTCTTTCCGGTCTCCTCGACGATCGTGCGGACGACGCGGTCGCGGTTGTCGATCATCCACTTGCGCGCGCGGTAGAGCACCTTCGCCCGCGCCTCGAAGCCCATGTCCGACCACGCGGGCTGCGCGGCGCGTGCCACCTCGACCAAGTGCTTCACCTCGGCCGCGCCCATGTCGGGCACGTGGCCGATGATCTGCCCAGTCGCCGGGTTCTCGACAGCAATCCGCGAGCCCTCGTCGGCCGTCAGCTGGACGGAGGGAGTCTCGATGGTGGCCATCGGCGAAGCCTACTGTGGGAGCGACACCCTCTGGATGACCGCGTCCTCCCGTGGGCGGTCGCCTTGGTCGATGTCCCCTCCCTCGATCTTGTCGACGACCTCCATGCCGTCGACGACGCGTCCGAAGACGGTGTGCTTGCCGTCGAGCCACGGCGCTGCGTCGGTCGTGACGATGAAGAACTGGCTGCCGTTCGTGTTCGGCCCGGCGTTCGCCATCGCAAGCGCGCCGCGAACGATCTTGTTGTCGTTGATCTCGTCCTCGAACGTGTAGCCCGGGCCGCCGCGACCGGTACCGGTCGGGTCGCCGCCCTGGATCATGAAGTCCTTGATCACGCGGTGGAAGATGACGCCGTCATAGAAGTTGTCGCCGACGAGCTTCTTGAAGTTGTCGACCGTCTTCGGCGCGTCCTCGTCGAACAGCTCGAGCGTGATGTCGCCGTGGTTGGTGTGCATGACTGCGGTGCTGCTCATCGCTTCGCGACCTCCGCTTTCCATTTCAGGTTCTCTGCCACTTCATTTGCCCGGGCCCGAGGCACGTCAACAAGCGTGAAGCGATCGAGCACGCGGACGTTGCGCACGTCGCCGTTCTCGAGGTGGGTCTGGTCGACGATCGCCTCGACCACGTCCTTCGGCTCGACGCCGGCGGCCTTGCCCGCCTGGATGATGAGCTTCGCGCGCGGGCCCGCGTCGTCGCGTGGCTTCGTGTGACGCGGACGGCGTGTCTCGCGTTCCTCGCTGCGCGGCTTGGCGTCGCTGCCGTACTCGCTCATCTCGGTCTTCGCGTGCTTCTCGATGACCGCGATCTCCTTGCGCTGCTTCGGCGTGACCAGCGTGATCGCCCGGCCGGAGCGACCGACGCGGCCGGTGCGCCCGATGCGGTGCACGTATAGGTCGGGGCTGTTCGGCGGGTCGTAGTTGAAGACGTGGGTGACGCCGGAGATGTCGAGGCCGCGTGCGGCGACGTCAGTGGCCACCAGCAGCCGTTCGCGCTCGCCCTTGAACGCGATCATCACGCCGTCGCGCTGCCCCTGTGACATGTCGCCGTGCAGGGCCTTCACGCGCACACCGCGATCGCCGAGCGTGCGCGCGAGGCGGTCCGCGCCGATCTTCGTACGGACGAAGATGATCGCCTGGTCGGGCTTCTCGTCACGCACGATCTGCGCAAGCACGTCGGCTTTCTCACGCTCGTCCACGACCGCGAAGAACTGCTCGACCGTGTCGACGGTGAGCGTCGGCGCCTTGACCCTGATCAGCTCGGGGTCATACATGAAGGTGTCGGCGATCTTCCGGATCTCGGGCGCGATCGTGGCGCTGAAGAGCGCCGTCTGCCGCCCGGTGGGCGCGCGACCGAGGATGAACTCGATGTCCTCGATGAAGCCGAGGTCGAGCATCTCGTCGGCCTCGTCGAGCACGATGTAGCGGGCGTCGGTGAGGAACAGGACGTGGCGGCTCATCAGGTCCATCAGCCGCCCGGGTGTGCCGACCACCACCTGAGCGCCCTCCTTCAGCTGCGCCGTCTGCGTGCGGATCGGAGCTCCGCCGAAGCAGGCAACCACGTTGACACCCTTACGTTGCCCGTAGGCGCGAAGCGCCTGCGTCACCTGGATACAGAGCTCGCGCGTGGGCGTGACGACCAGCGACTGGACCTCGGCGACGTCGCGGTCTATGTACTCGAGCAGCGGGAGGCCGAAAGCGGCCGTCTTTCCCGTGCCGGTCTGGGCCTGGCCGATGATGTCGCGACCCTGGAGCAAAGCGGGAATCGTCTGCTCCTGAATCGGGGTCGGCTTCTCGTAGCCCAAGTGCTTGAGGGTCTCGAGAATCGGCTCGGACAGCCCGAGATCCGCGAACGTGGTCACGCAGCGAGGCTAGCGGCGCGGGTCGAGCACGAGCTTCCCCGTCGTGCGGCGGCCGACGAGGTCCTCGTGTGCACGGCGGACCTCCGACAGCGGATAGACGTTCCCCAGCTGAGGCTTCAGCTCACCGCGCGCGGCCCGCTCGAACAGGTCGCGCAGCGGCTCGCGCATCATCGTCTCCGGCCGCTCCAGGCAGTGCATCAGCCAGAAGCCGATCACGCCGCGACTCTTGCGCATCAGGCGACCGGTGCGCAGGTCGTTCTGCTCGCGGCTCGCGATTCCGTAAACGACGATCCGCCCGAACGGCGCGAGCGCTTCGGCGCTCTCCCCGAAGACGGCACCGCCGGCCATGTCGAACACGACGTCGACCGGCTTCCCTTCGTTTGCCTCCAGCAGCCGCTCGGCCATGTCGCCGGGCGCGCTGTCGATGACGGCGTCGGCGCCGAGCTCCGCGACCAACGCGCGCTTCTCCTCAGAGCTCGCGCTCCCGATCACACGGGCCGCGCCCATCGGCTTCGCCAATTGCACGGCCAGGCTGCCGGTGCCGCCGGCGGCTGAATGCACCACGGCGGTCTCGCCCGCACGGATCTGCGCGGCGGTGCGGTACAGGTGCCAGGCCGTCAGGCCCTGGATCAACAGTGCGAGCGCCGCGTGGTCGCCAAGCCCGTTCGGCAGCGGGAAGATCGACTGCTCGTCGGCGATCGCGTACTCCGCGTAGCCGCCGTGGTGTGGCATTGCGACCACGCGCGTGCCATCGTCGAGCGTGCCCGCCACTTCGGTGCCGGGCACTAGTGGCAGCTCGTACTTGGCGATGTATGCGTTCTCGCGCGCGTGTGTATCTGCGAAGTTCACCCCGGCCACGCTGACGCAAATCCGCTGCTGGCCCGGCCCGGGCTCGGGCGCACGCAGATCGTCGGCGAGCTCGAGGACCTCGGGGCCGCCCCATTCGCGAATGAGCACTCCGCGCATCGGGGCGCGATTATGCGCCTGGGCGGTGGATGGCGACGCCCGCCATCACGAGCGCGACGCCGGTCGCCTCGGGCGGCGACGGCACCTGCGCCAGCACGACGATGCCGATCACGGTGGCTGTCGCCGGCAGCAGCGACACCATCAGCGCGTACGTCGACCGCGCGAGCCGCCGCATGGCGAGCTGGTCGGTGACGTACGGGATCACCGACGAGCAGAGGCCGACACCGGCACCCGCCGCCAATGCAACCGGATCGGTGAGCACCGGCAGCACGGCCCAGCCGCCGATTGGCGTGATCACGAGTGCCGCGACGAGCATCGAGGCCGCGAGGCCATCGACTCCGGTGAGCTCGGGCAGGCGGGAGACGCGGTGCGCCTGCACGATGTAGCCGGCGAACAGGATGGCGTTCGCGAACGCAAACGCCACGCCCACTTTCGCGCCTCCGAACTGCACGCCGGTGACGAGGTAGACGCCGGTCACCGCACAGGCCAGCGCGACTGCGTTGCGCCGCGTGCGCACTCCGAGCGCCGCCAGCGCGATCACCGGCAGGAACTCGATCGCGGCGACCGTCCCGAGCGGCAGCCGGTCGATCGCCATGTAGAAGCAAGCGTTCATCACCGCGAGCGTGGCTCCCCAGCCGAGCAGCAGGCGCCGCCCGCCGGGCTCGAGACGGAGGTACGCGAGCCACGGTCGCCGCCAGACCGCGAACAGCAGCGCGGCAGTGGCGATCCGCAGCCAGGCGACGCCCAAGACATTCACTCGCGCGAACAGCAGAACCGCGAACGCCGGGCCGAGGTAGTGGAAGACCGCGCTGACCACGAAATACGCCTCCGGCGGCGTGCGTTCGGCGACCGCACTGAAGGCGGAATCGGCGCGCGGCGATGTGCGTTTCGTGCTCGTGGCCATCGGCTGGAACCGTGCCGCGCGACGCGCCTTCCGTACAGGGCCGATCTTCGGTAGTTTGCGTGTCATGCCTTCGGTTCAACGGGATCTCAGACGCAACGGCAGCGAAACGAAGCCCGATGAGACGAATCGCCGCATCCTCATCGAGTTGCAGGACGATGCGCGCCTGACGATCGCCGAGCTCGGGCGACGCGTCGGCCTCTCACCGCCCGCCGTCGCGGAGCGGCTGCAGCGGCTCGAGGCCGACGGCGTCATCCGCTCGTACCGCGCCGACGTCGACCCGCGTGCGGTCGGGCTCGCACTCACGGTGGTCATCCGCGTGCGCCCGGCGCCGGGCCAGCTCGCGAACGTCGCTGAACTCGCCCGCGAGACACCTGAGGTGGTCGAGTGCCACCGGGTGACCGGTGACGACTGTTACTTCATGAAGGCTCACGTGCGCGACGTGACGCACCTCGAGGAGGTCATCGACCACTTCGTCGTGCTAGGCCAGACGACGACGTCCATCGTGCAGTCGTCTCCCGTCCCCCGCCGTGGCATTGCGCTCGGCTAGCCTGCGCGGCCCATGAGCCTTGTAGTCGTCGGTTCGATCGCTTTCGACGCGGTGCAGACCCCGTTCGGGCAGCGCGAGCGCATGCTCGGTGGCTCGGCGGTGCATTTCTCGCTGGCGGCGTCGTTCTTCACCGACGTGCGCGTAGTGGGGCCGGTGGGCGACGACTTCGGCGACGAGGAGTACGCGGTCCTGCAAGAACGCGGTGTCAACACAGATGACATCGAGCGCGTCCAGGGTGGCCAGACATTCTTCTGGCGCGGGCACTACGAGTACGACCTGAACGTCGCCCACACCGACGACACACAGCTGAACGTCTTCGGCGACTTCCAGCCGAAGCTGTCAGGCGCGTCGAGGGACGCGGACACCCTCTTCCTGGCGAACATCCAGCCCGACCTGCAACGCGAGGTGCGCGAGCAGTCCGCTGCCCAGATGGTCGGACTCGATTCGATGAACCTGTGGATCGAGACCACCCGCGACTCGCTTCTCGAGACGATCAGCGGCGTCGACCTGATCTTCCTGAACGACGCCGAGATCCGGATGCTCATGCGCGAGCCGAACCTGGTGCGCGCCGCTCGTGGCCTGATGGAGCACGGCCCGAAGACGATCGTGGCCAAGCAGGGCGAGTACGGCGCCGCGCTGTTCGCAGGCGACTCGTTCTTCGCGCTGCCGGCCTACCCGCTGGAGACCGTCAACGACCCCACTGGCGCGGGCGACACGTTCGCCGGCGGCTTCCTCGGCTACCTGGACGCCCAGGGCACCGACGCAGCATCGGACCTGCACGTGCTGCGCCGGGCGATGGTCTACGGCGCGACGCTGGCCTCGTTCAACGTCGAGGAGTTCGGCACCGAGCGTGTACGCCGCCTGACCCGCGACGAGATCGACGAGCGGTTCGAGGAGTTCCGCTCGATGACGACACTCGAAGCCGCGGCCCGCAGCTAGCTGCTCGCCGGGCCGTACGCCACGTGGACGACGCCGTTGTCGTAGGCGTCGGTCTGGAGCAGGCTCAGCTTCGTCGAGCCGTCCTTGTCCGCGAACAACCGCTCTCCGGACCCGAGCGCAATTGGGTAGACGAATAGGTGGAGCTCGTCGACCAGCCCGTCCGCGAGCATCCCGCGAACCAGGCTGCCGCTGCCGCTTACGTAGATGCCGCTGGTCCGGTCCTTGAGATCCCGTATCGTGCTCGCGTCGTATGGCCCGAGCTTCGTGGTGTTGTTCCAGGGCGTGTCCTCGATTGTTCCGGAGACGACGTACTTCGCGGTCTCGTTGAAGAACGGCGCGCCGGGATCGTCGTCCGCGGTCCGAGTCGACCAGGCGGGATAGAACATCTCGTAGGTCCGGCGCCCCAGGAGAATCGCGTCGCTCCCCTGCGTGATGGCGCCGAGCGTCTCCCCCATCTTCGGGTCGAAGCCAAAGTCGAACGTCCAGCTCGGGTTCTCGTAGACCCCGTCGAGGCTGATGAATTCGTGTACGGCGATCTTGCCCATTGCGATCTCCTTGCGAGTCCGGTCCGAAGTTTTCGCACCGTAGACGGGCCGTAGCGACGAAAGTAATCGAACACGCCGATCCGCTGTCGTTCTCGTCCCCATCGCGGCCATCGCGCCGCCGCTGAGCACGAGGCCAAGGTGCTCGACCTCGCACCACTTGTCACCCGTAGCGGCGCCGACGTGCTCACTCCACTTCCAGCCGGGCTGAGCGGAACCAGCTGCAGGTCCATGAGCCGGAGGCTACGGAAAGGGTCTTGCAAAGCCCGGTGTCCGGGGTAGCATCGGCCGAACCGTGACGTGGGCGTTCCTATGGCTGATGGTCGGACTGAAGATCCCGATCATTGCTCTCTGCTGGATCGTGTGGCGGGCCATCAAGGCCGAGCCGGTCCCGCCGGAGGACGCTGCGCTGGACGTGGACGATGGCGGCGGCCCCAAGCACCCGAAGCCGCGCCGGCCGCGCTCCCCACGCCGGGGGCCTCACGGCGAGCCGCTGCCGCAACCGCCTGCGCGCGTTCGTGCCGTGGCGGACCCGGCTCCGCGCGTTCGGTAGCGTTCCGCTGCAATGAACCCGTTCTGGATCGGCGGCGTCCTGCTGTTCGTGTGGGCACTCATCCTCTCGTTCGCGCTCGGCCTGCGCAGCGAAGGCTTCCCGCGCGACGACCGTCAGATGCGTGGCGTCATAGCCATCTCCGTGGTCCTGGCCGTTATCGCGATAGGGACTGCCGTGATCGGGGGTATCACAGGTGCAGGCGAGAGCAAGGGGCTCCGCCATGGGCCGGAGAAGGCCAAGGGATCTGGATAGAGAGGGCGACACATGGCCGAGCAGCAGTCCGAAGGCGGGGTAGCAGTAGCGAACGGTTCGGGCTCTGGCGCGGACACGCTCTCCGTCATCGACAACAGGACCGGCAAGAGCTATGAGCTCGAGATCACCGACGGGACCGTCAAGGCGATGGACCTGCGGCAGATCAAGACGACTGAGGACGACTTCGGCCTCATGGCGTTCGACCCGGCGTACACCAACACGGCGTCGTGCCGGTCGGCGATCACCTACATCGACGGCGAGGCGGGGGTCCTCGAATACCGCGGCTACCCGATCGAGCAGCTCTGCGAGAACGCCACCTACCTCGAGGTCACGTACCTGCTCGTTCACGGCGAACTGCCGACACGCGAGCAGCTCGACGACTGGGTCCACCACATCACGATCCACACCTACGTCCACGAGAACGTCAAGGAGTTCCTCGACGGGTTCCGCTACGACGCCCATCCGATGGGGATGCTGCAGGCGTCGGTCGGGGCGCTCTCGACGTTCTACCCAGGTGCCAAGCACATCAAGGACGAGGAAGAGCGCCAGATGGCGACGATCCGCCTGATCGCGAAGGTGCCGACACTGGCTGCGTTCGCGTACCGGCACAACCTCGGCCTGCCGTACGTCTATCCCGACAACGACCTCTCGTACCCGGGCAACTTCCTCTCGATGATGTACCGGATGACGGAGGTCAAGTACCAGCCCGACCCCCGTCTGGAGCGCGCGCTCGACGTGCTGTGGATCCTGCACGCCGACCATGAGCAGAACTGCTCGACCAGCGCAGTCCGCGACGTCGGCTCATCGGAAGTCGACCCCTACTCCGCGTGCGCCGCGGGCATCGCCGCGCTCTATGGGCCGCTGCACGGCGGCGCCAACGAGGCGGTGCTGCGGATGCTCGACAAGATCGAGACCACCGAGAACATCCCGGACTTCCTCGAGGCCGTGAAGAACCGTGAGGAGAAGCTGATGGGCTTCGGCCACCGGGTCTACAAGAACTTCGACCCGCGGGCCAAGATCATCAAGAAGAACGTCGAGGAGGTCTTCGAGGTCATGGGCATGAACCCGAAGCTCGAGATCGCGGTGGAGCTCGAGAAGCGCGCGCTCGACGACGATTTCTTCACCGAGCGCAAGCTCTACCCGAATGTCGACTTCTATTCGGGCCTGATCTACGAGGCGCTCAACATCCCGACGGACATGTTCACCGTGATGTTCGCGATCCCGCGCACGTCGGGCTGGATGGCGCAGTGGCTTGAGATGATCACCGACGACAAGCGCAAGATCTCGCGCCCGCGCCAGATCTACACCGGCCAGCGCGAGCGCGAGTACGCGCCGATCGACCAGCGCGGGTAATACGTGCGCGAGCCGCTTTTCGACGGGCACGGCAGGCGGATTGGGGACCTCCGGGTTTCGGTGACGGATCGCTGCAACTTCCGCTGCCAGTACTGCATGCCGGCCGATGGACTGCCCTGGCTCGAGCGCTCCGAGATCCTGACCTTCGAGGAGGTCGAGCGACTGGTCCGCCTGTTCGTGTCGATGGGTGTCGGCGACGTGCGCCTGACCGGCGGCGAGCCGCTGGTGCGCCGGGAGTTTCCGCGGCTGGTCTCGATGCTGGCGCCGATCGACGGCCTGGGCGACCTGTCGGTGACGACCAACGGCTACCTGCTCGAGCGCGATGCGGCTGCACTCGTCGAGGCGGGCGTCGACCGTGTGAACGTCTCGATCGACTCGCTCCAACGCGACAAGTTCTTCGAGATGACGCGACGCGACGCGCTGCCGCGGGTGCTGCGCGGCCTCGACGCCCTCGCCGAGCACCCCGAGGTCCATCCGATCAAGGTCAACGCGGTCGCGATGCGGGGCTTCACCGAGGACGAGGCGCTGCGCTTCGCCGACTTCGCGCGGTCGACCGCGTTCCAGGTGCGCTTCATCGAGTTCATGCCGCTCGACGCCGACCACGCGTGGTCGCCCGATTCGGTGCTGACCGGGCGCGAGCTGCGCGCCCTGATCCACGCCGTCTATCCCCTCGAGGAGCTGCCGCGGGAGCCGTCGGCGACCGCCCGCATGTTCCGCTTCGCCGACGGCAACGGCGCGATCGGCTTCATCAACCCGGTCTCCGAGCCGTTCTGCGCTGACTGCAACCGTGTGCGCCTGACTGCCGAAGGCAAGCTGCGCACCTGCCTCTTCTCTCTGCACGAGACGGACCTGCGCGCTCCGCTGCGTGAGGGGGCGTCCGATGCCGAGCTCGAGAAGCTGATCCGCGACGCGGTCTGGCAGAAGGAGCTCAAGCACCACGTTGGTGAGACGGGCTTCCGCCAGCCGGCGCGCTCGATGTCCGCCATCGGCGGCTAAAGCCCCGGCGCCGACCAGCCGACCCAATACCTTGAGGACTTCCTCTTGCGCAGGCTCCTGACCACACTCATTGCTGCCGCCGTGCTCGCGCTGCCCGCGAGCGCGCTCGCCGACGTGACCGTAAACGACGGCGGCTACGACCCGGCCGCGGTCAAGGTCAAGATCGGGACCACCGTCAACTGGACGTGGGCGACGACCACGCTCGGGTCGCCCCTCGGCCGTTCGGTCACCTCCGACACGCTGGGTGGATTCGACTCCGGCCTCCGGGGCTCGGGCGCAACCTTCAACCATCTCTTCGACACGCCTGGTGTCTACGGCTACCACGACACGGGCGGCGGGCTCCAGACCGGCAGCGTCACGGCGTACGGCACGCCAAGCCTGGCCCTGAGTCCGGCATCGAGCACCATCACCCGTGGCCAGGCCGTCACCTTCCAGGCGTCCGCCGACACGAATCCTGGCGGCGGCGCCCTCACCTACGAGTGGGACCTCAACGGTGACGGGACCTACGAGACCGCGGGCGGCACCAGCCAAGTGGTCGGCTACCCGAACGCCGGTGCCTTCACCGTGGGGGTTCGCGTGACCGACGAGGTCGGCAACCAGTCGACGGCGGCGGCGGCGGTGCAGGTGAACGTCCCCGACAGCGACGGCGACGGCGTGAACGACGATGCCGACAACTGTCCCTCGACTCCGGCCTCCACGCCCAACGGCTGTCCGCTGGTCATCCCGCCGGTCCCGCACACGATCAAGAGCTCCGTCGTCGCGGCCGACGACCTCGGCCTGACCGGCGCGCTCAAGTCCGGCGTCACCGCGCTGCTGAACTGCTCGGACACCTGCACGGGGTTCTTGACGCTCTCGCGCGGCGGCCGTGCGGTCGCGCTGCCGGCGCGCGCCACGCTCGCGCATGGCGGCAGCCGGCTGGTCACGCTGCGCTTCACGCGCGCTGCCAAGCGCTCGCTCGCCAAGTTGAAGAACGCACGGCTGCGGCTCCAGGTAGTCGTGACAGATGTGCTCACGCGCGTGCAGACGCGCAGGGCGACCGTCGTGCTCAAGCCGGTGAAGACCCTGGGCAGGCTGCCCGCCATCGGCATCTCCGACAACCAGCCGGCGACCTTCGACGATCCGAACTTCCGCGTGCTCCGGCTGCGCTACGCACGCCTGGTGACGCCGTGGAACTCGATCTTCAGCGAGCCGGCGCGGCTGGACGGCTGGCTGAAGGCCGCGCGCGCGCATGGGATCCGGCCGCTGGTCTCGTTCGAGCACACACGTGGGCAGGTCTGCCCGTCCCGGCGCTGCAAGGGCCCATCGAGCGGTCAGTACAAGCGGGCGTGGCGCGCCTTCCACAAGAGGTACCCGTGGGTCAAGGACATCTCGCCGTGGAACGAGGCCAACAGCGCGACGCAGCCGACCGGCAAGCGCCCCGACCTGGCCGCCGCCTACTACAACGTGGTCCGGGCGAGCTGCCGCGGCTGCACGATCGTGGCGGCAGACCTGCTCGACGCGTCGAACATTCGCCGCTATGCGTACGCGTTCCTCGTCAGGGCGAAGGGCAGACCGCGCCTATGGGGCCTGCACAACTACACGGATACGAATCGCTTCCGCTCGCGCGGCACCAGTGCGCTGCTGCAGACGGTGAAGGGCACGGTCTGGCTGACCGAGACCGGCGGGGTGGTGCGCTTCGTCACGCAAAACGGCAAGGTGGCGCTGCCGAAGTCCGAGTCGCGCGCGAGGAAGGCGATGGACTTCATGTTCCGGCTCGCCGAAGCGAACGCAAAGCGGATCAAGCGGATATACGTGTACCAGTGGAAGGTCAACAATCCCTCCGACCGCTTCGACGCGGGGATCGTGCGCCCGAACGGGACGAAGCGGCCCTCGTTCAACGTCCTCTCGCTGAACGCCAGCATCGCGCGCAAGCGCTAGGGCAATGGCGCGCTTCACGGTGACCACCCGCATCAGCGGGACGGTCGAGCACGAGCGCTTCGACAGTCTCGACTCGGCTCTCACCGCGCTTGAACGCCGCGGCCATGTGCTCCAGGGCGAGGCCGACGCGGAGGTGGTCGGCGGCAGCCTGATGCGGCGCTACGAGCCCGAGGATCAGGTGACGGCGCGGCTGGAGCTGGGTGGCCCGCGCGGCCTGCGCGTCGGTGTCGACGTACGAGGCGACGGGAGTGCGGTCCCCTTCACCGGCCGTTGGATCCGCAGGCCAGTTGAGCGCACGGACGGGGAGTCGGCATACGATGCAATCCGGCGGATCACGGTGACTAGCCTCGGGTCGTGACCAGATCCGCGGTCCAGCTGCCACGCGGCGCCGAGCCGCCGTTCGACGTCTTCGTGAACGGCGTCCAGCAGAAGCCGGGACAGGACTACGTGATCGAGGGCGGCCGCCTGATCTTCCCCAAGCATCTGGAGAAGGAGGGCAAGCTCGGCTTCTGGCGCTGGCTCTCGATGGCGCTGTCGATTGCAGGCTTCTATGGCAAGAACGACTCGGTCGACGTCCACTACAGCCTGCATGGCAAGCGCCAGGTCGCGGTCGGCCTCGACATCGAGTTGCTTGACTCTGACGGCGATGCGAATCGAACAGATCCTCGATGAGCACCAGCCGGCCTTCTCCTTCGAGTTCTTCCCACCGAAGACTCCCGAGGGCGAAGCGAACCTGCGCGCGGCGCTCGACGACCTGAAGGACGATCAGCCGGCCTTCGTGTCGGTGACGTACGGCGCGGGTGGCTCGACGCGCGAGAAGACGGTCGAGATCGTCAAGTCGATCAAGCAGGACTACGGCATCGAGGCGATGGCCCACCTGTCGCTGGTCGGGCAATCCGTCGACGGGCTGCGCCGGCAGCTCGACGAGATCGCCGACGCCGGCATCGACAACGTGCTGGCCCTGCGCGGTGACCCGCCGGCCGGCGAGACCGAGTGGCTCGCGCATCCGGAGGGACTGCACTACTCGGTCGAGCTGATCGAGCTGATCAAGTCCGACTACGACTTCTGCGTCGGCGCCGCCTGCTTCCCCGAGGTCCACCCGGACGCGCCGTCACTCGAGGAGGACCTGCGCTATCTGAAGCGCAAGGTCGACACGGGCGCGACTTTCCTGATCACGCAGCTCTTCTTCGACAACCAGGATTACTTCAACTTCGTCGACGAGGCGCGCGCGGCCTGCATCGAAGTGCCGATCATCCCCGGTATCTGGCCGGTGACGAACTACACGCAGATCAAGCGGATCGCCGAGCTCTGCAAGTCGCGCTTCCCCGACCGCTTCGAGCGCGAGCTCGGTGAGCGCAAGGACGACCTGGACGCGGTCGCCGACCTGGGCGTCGCCTACGCCGCCCTCCAGTCGGTGGAGCTGCTGGCGAGGGGCGCGCCGGGGATCCACTACTACACGCTGAACAAGTCCCCGGCGACGCGGGCGATCCTGGCCGCGCTGCGCAGCTGGATGCCCGCGGTCTCCCGGGCCTGAGCGCGAACCGGAGACCGGCCTTCGGCCTTCATGATCGGGCGGCTTCGCCCTTAGAGAGTCCAGGTCGCTACGTCGCCCTGGTGGCGCTGCGCGTGGTCGCGCTTCTCGAGGTGGTTCAGGTAGACGAGCACCTCAGTCAGGGCCCAGTTGAGCATCATCGGACTCGGGTCTGGGTCCTCGACGAACTGCGGCACGATCTCGAACGGCGTCTTCGGCACGCCGTCCAGGCACGCACGCACACGCTCGATCCGCTCGAGCACCGTCCCGCGCGTGGCCGCGATCTTCTTCCTCACGTCGCGGAAGGGACGCGCGTGGCCCGCAAGGCACAGGTCGCTGTCGAGGCGGTCGACGAGGTCGAGTGACTCCAGGTACTCGCCGGCCGGGTCGGGCGTGTAGCCGAAGTCGTAGTAGAGCGAAATGCGGCCGAGTAGGTGGTCGCCCGAGATCAGCAGCCTGCGGTCCGGCTGGTACAGGCAGATGTGCGACGGCGCATGACCGGGCGTCTCGTAGACCTGCCACCGGCCGAGGTCGGTCTCTACCTCGACGCCTGGCAGCAGATCGCGGTCCGGCTCCACGAAGCGGTCCACGCCGAGCGGCTGCCCGCGCCGCGCCTCGTACGTGCTTGCGATGAGCGAATCGGGTACCCCGCTCTGCCGCGCAACCTCGATCCGCCGCTCGAGCATGTGCTCCGGCTCGTCCAGGTGCGCGGTCATGTGCGCATGGTTGGGGTGCATCCACAGCTCACAGCCCGCGGCGTCGACGATCGACCCGGCGAGCCCGTAGTGATCGGAGTGCGCATGCGTGCACACGAGGAGCCGGATGTGCTCCAGCCGCAGCCCGGCCTCCCGCAGCGCCAACTCGAACTGCGCGAGTGCGCCGGGCTCCGCCAGGCCGGTGTCCACCAGCACCACGCCGCTGCCCGCGCTGATCGCCCAGGCGTTCACATGTGGCACGCCTGGCCACGGCAGCGGGAGCCGCAACCTCCACAAACCGTGGAGAATTCGGTCGGCTCTGGCTAGTTGCCGTTTTTGAGACATTCGTCGAGTGGGTATCAAGTTATGTAAGGAGAGCGACGATGCTCTCGTAGACCTGAGATGTCCCGTCCGAAGCACCAGACAGACGGCGATGGCCGTCTCGCCGAGAATTTCCGCCAGGAAAGGCTTGACAACCTGCGGAAAAGCATCGACGAGGGGACGTACCACGTGAGCGACCGCCGCGTTGCGGGCGCCATGGTGCGTCGTAGCCTGAGCGACGTCATTGCGAAAGCAAAGTCCCGGGGTTGAGGATCCACCCAGGGTCCAGCGCGGTCTTCAGCGCGGCTAGCCCCTGCGCAAACGGCTCCGGCCGCTGACGGTCGTACCACGGACGGTGATCCCTCCCCACCGCGTGGTGGTGCGTGATCGTCCCACCCGCGGACAGGACCGCCTCTGAGGCGCGTCCCTTGATCTCGTCCCATTGCTCGAGCTCCGAGCCGCGCCGTGCGGGCTCGACCACGGTGAAGTAGGGCGCCGGGCCGTCGGGATATACGTGCGTGAAACGGCAGGTGGCGTGCGGGACGGCTTCCCGCACAGCCTCGCGCAGGTCACCGAGCCTGTTCCACGTGATCGCCGTCTCGAAGGTGTCGTTCAGGATGCCGGCCTGGATGAGCGTGTCACGCAGGTACGGCATCGCCAGGAACGCGCTGCGCCAGTTGCCTCCGGCGCCCGACTCGGTCGAGCTGGGCGCGCGCCCGCAGATCTCGAGCGCCCGGCTCATCCACGCATCCACCGGGTGGTCGGCGGACTCGAAGCCCAGCACCAGCATCGTCTGCTCCGACACGCCGGTCAGCTTGCCCTCGGCCTCGTCGAGCAAGCGGCAGTTAGACGGGTAGAGGCCGGACTGCGCGATCGCGCGCACGACCTCGGCGCCCTGCTCGAACGAGTCGAAGTGGACGGTCGCGGAGGCTCGGTATCGCGGTCGCGGCCGCACGCGCATCCACGCCTCGGTGATCACGCCGAGGATGCCCTCCGATCCGATCAGCATCCGATCCGGGCTGGGGCCCGCGCCCGAGCCGGGCAGCCGCCGGCTCTCCCACCAGCCGCTTGGCGTGAGCGCCCGGACCGACTCGACCAGTTCGTCGATGTGCGTGTAGAGCGTCGCGAAGTGGCCACCGGCGCGCGTGGCGATCCAGCCTCCGAGCGACGAGAACTCGAACGACTGCGGGAAGTGGCGCAGCGTGAGATCGTGCTCGCGCAGCTGGTCCTCGAGCGCCGGGCCGAGGACCCCGGCCTGGATGCGCGCGGCGCTGGACACCCGATCGACCTCCAGCACCCGATTCAGAGCACGGATGTCCAGTGAAACGGCGGGTCCGTCGAAGCGCGCCTCGACGCCACCCACCACCGACGTCCCGCCGCCATAGGGGATGACGGCCACGCGCGCATCCGCCGCCCACTCGAGGATCGCCTCCACGTCGGCCTCGTCGCGCGGGTGCGCCACCCAATCCGGCGGGTTGTCGTAACGCCCGCGGAAGGCCCGCACGATGTCCCGGTAGGCCTTCCCGTAGGTGTGGCCGGCGCGCTCGACGGTGTCATCGGTGAACACGCGCGCCAGCGCGTCCGGCGGCTTGATTCGCGGCGGCGGCAGCTCAACGGCGTCGAGCGGGACCCCGTCTTCGATCTCGGCGGGCTGGAACCCGAGCCGCTCGCCGGCAAGCCGCGCGATCTCGGCCACCTGGTCTCGAGGCGGACGCTGCTCCTGAAATCCCCATCCCCAATGGTTCGGCGGCTTGTACACGCGGGCTATTGTCCTTTTTGCACATGGAAACCCGCACGACGGTCCAGATCACCCTGCCCGCGATGGGGGAATCGGTGACCGAGGGAACGGTTCTCGAGTGGCGCAAGCAGGTGGGGGATAGCGTCGAGGCCGACGAGCCGATCGTCGAAGTCTCGACCGACAAGGTCGACGCTGAAGTCCCGGCGCCGGCATCCGGCACGCTGACGGCCATCAACGTCCAAGCGGACGAGACCGTCGCCGTCGGCGCCATTCTCGGCGAAATCTCCGTGGAGGAGGGTTCGAATGGCGGGGATCCCGCTCTTGCGGCCCAGGCATCCATGGAATCGGATGCGAAGGAAGAAGGCGAGCTGGTCGACGTGGTCGTCCCGTCCATGGGTGAATCAGTCAGCGAAGGCACGCTGCTCGAGTGGTTGGTCGAGGTCGGGGACACGGTCAAGCAGGAGCAGGGTCTGGCGGAGATTTCCACGGACAAGATCGATGCAGAGCTGCCATCACCCGTCGCGGGGATCGTCGCGGAGATCCTGGCTGCGCCCGACGAGACCGTGAGGGTCGGCGACGTTCTCTGTCGCATCTCTCCGATGGCGGTGACCGCAGCGCCTCAAAACGGCGGCGCGCACCAAGCCGAGCCGAAGCCGGTTGCGGCTCCGGCGGGGAACGGCGATGTGAATGCAACCCCGGTCGCAGCACGGATTGCGGCGGATCTCGGAATCGATCTGTCTTCGATCAAGGGCAGCGGACCCCGTGGCCGCATCACCAAGGAGGACGTTCTCGACCAGGAGAACGGGGCAACGCCTGCGACTGCCGAGGCCAAGCCGCTGCGCGGACCCGCCGCAACGCTCGCCCGCTTCATGGAGCAGAGCCGCTCCATCCCGACCGCGACCAGCTTCCGCACACTCGAGGTCGACACGCTCGACCGCCGCCGCGGCGCGCTGAAGAGCGCGGGCAAGAAGATCTCGTTCACGCACATCATCGCCTGGGCGATCGTCGAAGCGGCCGAGGAGATGCCAGTCATGGCGCACTCGTTCGAGGAGCGCGACGGCAAGCCGTTCCGGATCGTTCCCGGCGGCGTGAACATCGGCCTGGCAGTCGACGTGGAGCGCAAGGACGGCACACGCTCGCTCGTCGTGCCCGTCATCCACGGCGCCAACAGGCTCACCTTCGACGAGTTCGCGACGCGCTACGACGACGCCGTCGCCGGCGCACGCGACAACACGTTGGGGGCGGACGCCTACCAGGGCGCCAACATCACGCTGACGAACCCGGGCGGTATCGGAACCGTCGCCTCGGTTCCGCGGCTCATGCCCGGGCAGGGGACGATCATCGCCGCCGGCGCGCTTGGCTACCCGGCGGGCCTGAAGGGCCGCGCGAAGGAGCTCGGCATCTCGAAGGTGATGACGATGACGTCCACCTACGACCACCGCGTCATCCAAGGCGCCGAGTCCGGGCAGTTCCTGAAGACGATCGATGGCCTGCTGCAGGGCGAGAACGACTTCTATGAGGAGATCCTCGAGGCGCTGGGCGTCGACGGCGCCATCGCCGCGGAGGTGCTGCAGGGGCCTGCCGCCGGCACCCAGGTCACCGCGCACGACCCGGTGCCGACCTCGGTGCAGCCGGCGGTCTCGACCATCCCCGACGAGGGGCTGCTCCAAGCGGTCCAGGCGGCCACCTCGGTCGTCAAGGCGTTCCGCATGCACGGGCACCTGGCCGCGAACCTGGATCCGCTCGGCAGCGAGCCGCCGGGCGACCCGGCGCTCAATCCGGAGACGGTGAACCTGACGCCGGAGCTGATGGAGCAGATCCCGGCACGCGTCCTGCGGATCGCGGTCGAGGGCCAGACGTTCGCGGACGCGTTGCCGCATCTGCAGGCAACCTACTGCGGCACGATCGCCTACGAGATCGAGCACATCTCCGACCACGAGCAGCGTGTATGGCTGCGGCAGGCGATCGAGTCGAACCTCTTCCGCCAGCCGCTGGACGTCGAGGAGAAGACCCGGCTCCTCGAGCGGCTCTCACAGGTCGAGGCGCTCGAGAGTTACCTGCACAAGGCGTTCCTTGGCAAGAAGCAGTTCTCGATCGAGGGCCTTGACGTGACCGTCCCGATACTCGACGAGGCGCTCGACATCGCCAGCCGCCGCGGCGGGCGCGAGGTCGTGATCGGCATGGCGCACCGCGGCCGCCTGAACGTCCTGGCACACACGGTCGGCCGTCCGTACGAGGCGATCCTCGCCGAGTTCGAGGGCGAGCAGCAGGCGGTCAAGTCCTCGAAGATTGCGCTGCCCGAGGGCGGCACCGGCGACGTCAAGTACCACCACGGCGCCTCGGGCACCTACACCACGCGCTCCGGCAAGCGGCTCACGGTGACCCTGTCGCCCAACCCGAGCCACCTCGAGTTCGTCGACCCCGTCGTCGAGGGCCGCGCCCGCGCCGACCAGACCAGCCGCAAGGGCCGCGGCATCGCGCACGATCCGTCGTCGGTCGTGCCGGTGCTGGTCCACGGCGACGCTGCGTTCCCCGGCCAGGGGACGGTTGCCGAGACGCTCAACATGCAGTCGCTGCGCGGCTACGCCACTGGTGGCACCGTCCACCTGATCCAGAACAACCAGATCGGCTTCACCACCGAGCCGAGCGATGCGCGCTCCACGCGCTACGCGTCGGACCTGGCGAAGGGCTTCGACGTGCCGATCATCCACGTCAACGCCGACGACGTGGAGGCATCGATCGCAGCGATTCGCCTGGCGATGGCGTACCGCGACAAATTCGCGCGCGACGTCGTGATCGACCTGATCGGCTACCGCCGCTTCGGCCACAACGAGACCGACGAGCCCGCGTACACGCAGCCGGCGATGTACGAGAAGATCAAGAAGCACCCGCCGGTGCGCACGCTCTACGCGCAGCAGCTGGCGGCCGAGGGCTCGGTCTCCGAGATGGACGCCGAGGAGCTCGCGCAGCGCTGCTACGGCCGTCTGTCGCAGGCGCACGCCGAGCTGAAGGAGGTGCTCACCGGCGGCCCCGACACTGGCGAGTACCAGCTGGACCGCGGCCAGAGCGTCGAGCCGGACACGCGCGTGCCGCGCGAGACGCTCGCCGGGCTCAACGAGCAGCTGCTCAAGGTGCCCGAGGGCTTCACGATCCACCGCAAGCTCAAGCCGCAGATCGAGAAGCGGCGCAAGGCATTCAGCGACGGCGAGAACCTCGAGTGGGCGCATGCAGAGTCGCTGGCGTTCTCCTCGCTGCTCGTGCAGGGCACGCCGATCCGCCTGACTGGCCAGGACGTCGAGCGCGGCACATTCAGCCAGCGCCACCAGGTCTTCCACGACGCCGCGACCGGCGAGCGCCACACGCCGATCAAGCACATCCCGTCGGCCCAGGCCCCATTCGAGCTGCACAACAGCCCGCTGTCGGAGCAGGCGGCGCTCGGCTTCGAGTACGGCTACAGCGTGCAGGCGCCGGATGCGCTGGTGCTCTGGGAGGCGCAGTTCGGCGACTTCGTGAACGGCGCCCAGGTGATCGTCGACCAGTTCATCACCTCCGGCCTGGCCAAGTGGGGCCAGACCTCGCGCCTGTCGCTGCTGCTGCCGCACGGCTACGAGGGCTCGGGGCCGGAGCATTCGAGCGGCCGCCTGGAGCGCTTCCTGCAGCTGTGTGCCGAGGGCAACCTCCGCGTGGCCAACCTGACCACGCCTGCGCAGTACTTCCACCTGCTGCGTCGCCAGGCGCTGGTGGCCAAGCAGCGGCCGCTGGTGATCATGACGCCGAAGAGCCTGCTGCGGCACCCGGCGGCGGTCTCGACACCCGAGGAGCTCGCGACCGGTCACTTCCAGCTTGTCCTCGACGACCCGACGCTGCCCGGCGCGCGCGAGGAGGTCAACCGCCTGGTGCTGTGCAGCGGCAAGATCTACTACGACCTCGTCGGCCACGACGAACGCGCCGCAGCCCGTGACGTCGCCGTCGCGCGCGTCGAGCTGCTCTACCCGTTCCCGAAGGCCGAGCTCCAGCAGCTGTTCGCGAGCTACCCGAACCTGAAGGAGATCCTCTGGGTGCAGGAGGAGCCGAAGAACATGGGCGCCCGCTCGTTCATGAAGTACCGGCTCGACGAGGTCATCCCCGTGGGCGTCGACTACGACTACGTCGGCCGCGAACTGCGTGCCTCCCCCGGCGAGGGCTATGCGGTCGCGCACCGTCGCGAGCAGGATCGGATCGTGCGCGTGGCGCTCGGCGACACGCGGCTGTACCGCGACGCCAGCTTCCTCGGGCCGCTCGGTACCGCATAGTCAGCGCTTGCCGCGGCGGCGGTGGGCCTCGACCGCCTGGTCGGCAATCTGCTCGACCGGGAACAGCCGGCGCGCCCGCGCGGCCGCGCGCGGTGTGAGCGCCGCCAGCAGCACGCCCGCCTTCTGGATCGGATCGGCCACGTCCAGCTCTGGCCGGTCGCGCTCGATCACGCGGACGACCGCGGCGCCGACGTCCTCCGCGGTCCGCTTCGGGGCATAGCGCGGCAGCTCGACACCCTCCTGCATGCCGACTCCGCTGATCACGCCCGGGAACACCGCGCTCACGCCCACCCCGGAGCCACGCAGGTCATCGCGCAGCGCGCCCGCGAAGCCACGCAGCCCGTACTTGGTGGCGGCGTAGATCGACGCGCGCGCGGTCGGCACCTTGCCGCCAATCGAGCTGACGAACACGAGATGCCCGCGGCGGCGTTCGAGCATCGCCGGAAGCAGCGCGTGCGTGAGCATGATTCCGGCGCGCAGGTTCACGTCGAGCGCGCGGTCGATCTCCTGCAGCGTGAACGACTCGAGCCGTCCGCTCCCGGGCAGCGCGGCGTTGTGGACCAGGATGTCCACCTGCCCGGCGCGCTTCGGAAGCGCGTCAACGTCGTCGCGCTCCGCAAGGTCTGCGGCCAGCAGCTCGGCGCTGCGCAGCTCCCCCGCGAGCATCTCCAGCGCCTCCTGCTTGCGCCCGCTCAGGACGACGTGCGCGCCCCGCGCGTCGAGCGCCTCCGCAATCGCACGGCCGAGGCCGCCTGTCGCGCCCGTAAGCAGGACCCGTGAGCCAGAGATCTCCACGCCGCGGCAGGCTAGAGCGGCCGGCTGATGAAGAGCGTCCGCCCCGGTGGCTTCGGCTCGGTGGTGAAGCCGAGGCCCTCGTAGAACCGCAGCGCCGCCGTGTTCTGCTCGTTCACGTCGAGCTCCATGCGGCGGCAGCCGCGGGCCCGCGCCGACTCGAAGGCCGCCTCGACCAGCTCGCGCCCGTGTCGCGCCCCGCGAGCGGACTGAGTGACGAAGAGATCCTCGAGCCAGCAGTCCTCGACACCCGTCCAGACGCTCAGCCGGTAGCGCAGCTGACACACGCCGACAGGCTCGCCGTCGTCGAACGCCAGCAGAAACTCGGTGTGATCATGGTCCAATAGCTGGGCGGCAGCCTCGCCGATGACCTGCGCCGACGGCTCCGCCTTGCCCCACCAGTCGCGGAACTCCGCGATCAACCGCGTCACCCCATCCAGGTCGCCCGCTTCGGCACGTCGCACCACCGGGCGGACGCTACCCTTGCTGGGCGCCAGCGGGCGTAGCTCAGTTGGTTAGAGCGCCGGCCTGTCACGCCGGAGGTCGCGAGTTCGAGTCTCGTCGCTCGCGTTGTGAGAAACCCCTGCTCGGGGCGGCCCGGCCGTCGGCTTGTGGTCACCCCGCGGTTACTGGACCCGGCGTGGGCGAATTGGACCGGGCCGTGCTACGGGCGGTAGGCTCGGCGCCGGCGAGACAAGGGGGATTCCGCCGTGCAGATCGTGCTGTCGGCCACGGTGAAGTTCAACGGCGACTACCCAGGCCCGGCGAAGCCGGGAAGGGTCTTCGTCTTCAGCGACAATTTGAGCTGGCAGAGCATTGACGGCACCGCTGTGGCCGGGCTCGCTGGCACGCATTCGGGAACACTCAGCCTCCGGCGCATCGCCGAGGCCGATGACGGCGTCTTGGCGAACGAGGTCCGTGTGATCGAGTACGAGGCCACGTTCGTGCTCAACGCGGTTGCGTATGACGGCCAGCACCTCGATGCGGGGCAAGTGACTGCGCGAGGCGTGTGGTACGGGAACAAGGACCATCACCCGGTTGACGCACAGGGACAGCCCGTCAACGAAAGGCGCTATGCGGTCACCGGCGGGACGGGGCCTTACCGCGTAGTGCGTGGGAACGGGTTCGAGACTGCCGATGGACTGACCAAGACACTCGAGATCGACCTGTAGAACTGCCCGAAACGCTCGCAGCGGGCGGCCGAGGTGGACGTTCATCGAACTCTCCTCTGCCGGCGCGAACCCGCTTCGCGACCATACCTTCGCTCGGCTAGTCCGACGGGCGCAGTTCGCCTCAGACCACCCGAATTTCGTCCGTCACGGAGACCTGCGAATGGGGTCTCGCCGAGCCAGGCCAGACGTTCACGGCTACCGCGGTCATGACCGTCAACGCATCGGCGCGCGCATGGCGTCGAACACAGCCTGTGTGCTCGGCTACCACGTGAGAGGTTTAGGGCAGGACGAAATCAGGCCAGTTCTCACCCACTTCATTCCCCCTTTAGGGCATGAAGGCACCCTGCTCGACGAATGCTGGACTACCAAGCCTTCACCTGGGCGAACGATCTTGCTGCCCGCCATGACGGGTTCGAGGACCCGCTCAAGATCTACGTGCAGGCCTCGGAGCTGCTGTTCGCAGCCGGCGTCGTGGCGCTGTTTCTGTTCGTGCCTCGCCTGCGGCGGGCGGCCGTAGCCGCGGTGCTCAGCGCGGGCCTCGCCCTGCTCGTGGCCCACTTTCTCGCGAGCGCGATCAACCGCGCCCGGCCATTCGTGGCTCATCCACACATCCACCTGTTCCTGGCGCACGCTCCTGACCCCGGCTTCCCCAGCGACCACGCAACGGGCGCATTCGCGATCGGCTTCGCGCTCGTGCTGCGCGACCGCCTGACCGGCATCGTCGCGCTCGTGCTCGCCCTGCTGCTGTCGTTCGGGCGTGTGGCGTTGGGCGTGCATTACCCGTCGGACGTCCTCGCCGGCGCCGCGCTGGGTCTTCTCGCGGCGCTGCTGCTGTGGATTCCGGCCCTACGCGAGCGCGTCGACCGCTTGGCCGACGCGCTCGGGAGGCTGGTTCCGACTACGCTCTCGGCTGCGCGCCGCAGTTCGTAGTCGCGGTTCCGCTGGTGGTTCCGTCAGCGTTCACCAGACGCAGGCCGGTGCCCGCGAGGATCTTCGTGATCCGCGTACCCGCCAGATCGCTGCCCGGGTAGCCAGTGAGGTCGACGATCAGGTGCGTGAAGTCGCCGGCGGCCTGGAACCCGTTCGCGGTCACGACCGCGCTGCCCGAGTCACCGGGAGCGCCGACGCCAGTCCAGCCGTAGCCGTCGTCGTACCAGTTGGTCGCAAGGCCGCCCTCGAGCTTGCCCTGGCCGACCGCCACACCGTAGCCGTGGCCGTAGTGCAGGACCGCGGTCGGGCCGCAGCCGGTGTAGATGCCCTGCGGTCCGCCCTCGGGCAGCTTCGGGTCGACCGCAAAGCCGGAACGTATGGCTATGACCGAGTAGTCGTTGCCGACACCCCCGTTCACGAACTTGGAGACCGTTCCGATGTCCGCAATCGACGCGCCTACCCCGGGTGTGTTCACCTGCATGTAGACGTCCTGACCGACCTTGTCGACGCAATGTCCCGCGGTGCCGATGAAGTCCGAGCTGCCGTTCGTGTAAACGAAGTTGGCAGTGCAGCCGTATGGGAACACCTCGCATGTTCCGGCGCTCACGACAGTCGTGGACGGCGTCGGCGAGTTCGGGTCGACGCCCGGACAGACGTCGGTTGTCCCCGGTCCCGCGGCGGCGCGCGGCTTCGCCTTCCCTCTCTTGCCGGCCTTCTTGACCTGCTTCTTGAATTTCGGTGTGAACCAGCTCGGATGAGCAGTTCTGAGTGTTGTTGCGGCGGTTGCTGAGCTAGCTAGGACAGCCAGTACCAGCACTGCAGCCCCCGCCAGCAGTGCGGTGCGCTTCATTTGAAACGCGTACCCGAGGATCTGCGATCAGACACACTCCAATCGGTGATGCCGCGAACTGCCCCATGCGGAAGCTGGGCGTCACCGATTACCGCGGAGACCATCGCCCGCGGATCGGTGACGCTCTCCGAACCTGAGGTCGCCGACGGCGCCGTCTGGTGGGTCGAAGGGCGTCCGCTGGAGGGCGGGCGCCAGGTGATCGTGCAGGCCGCGCTCGATGGCAGCGGGCGACGTGACGTGACGCCGGCGGGCTTCAGCGCGCGCACGCGTGTGCACGAGTACGGCGGCGGCGTCTACACCGTCGTCGACGGCGAGGTGATCTTTTCGAACGACGCCGATGCGCGCGTGTACCGGCATCGCCCAGGCGAGCAGCCGATGCCGCTGACGCCCGAGCCGTCGCGGCCGCGCGGGCTGCGCTACGCGGACTTCGCAGCGGCTGCCGATGGCACGCGCATCCTCTGCGTGCGCGAGTCGCACGAAGCCGAGGGCGAACCGGTCAACGAACTGGTCGCGCTCGCTGGGGCGGACGTGGACCTCGTTTCGAGCGGCCACGACTTCTACGCGGCACCGCGAGTGAGCCCCGACGGCCGGCGGCTCGCGTGGCTCAGCTGGAATCACCCGCGCATGCCGTGGGACGGCACAGAGCTGTGGGTTGCGAGCGCGGACGGAAGCAATGCCGAGCTGGTGGCGGGTGGCCCGGAGGAGTCGATCGTCCAACCGGCGTGGAGCCCCGACGGTCGCCTGCACTGGGTCTCCGACCGCAGCGGCTGGTGGAACCTGTACCGCGAGGGCGAGGCGCTGTACCCCGCGGAGGCGGAGTTCGCGATGCCGTTGTGGGTCTTCGGCCAGTCGATGTACGCATTCATGGACGACGGTCGTATCGCATGCGCATGGTCGAGCGCGGGCTTCCCCCACCTCGGGCTGCTCGACCCCGGCTCGGCAACGATGGAAGAGCTCGACCCTGCGCTGCTGCCGACGCTGCGGTCGCCGCGGATGCGGACGGATGGGCGCCGGCTCGTGTACGTCGGCGCGTCGCCGACGCGCGGCGCGGCTGTGGCCGTGCTCGACGCTGCGACGAATGAGCTCGAGGTGGTCGCCCGCGCCACGGCGGACGAGCCGGATGCGGGATACCTGTCGGCGCCGCAGCCGATCGAGTTCGAGAGCCACGGGCGCCGCGCCCACGCGCTCTTCTACCCGCCGAGCAACCGCGATTTCGAGCCGGTCGACGGCGAACTCGCGCCGCTGCTCGTACTCAGTCACGGTGGGCCCACCTCGCAGGCGGAGCCGGCGCTGGACCTGCGTACGCAGTTCTGGACCAGCCGCGGAATCGCGGTCGTCGACGTGAACTACGGAGGCAGCACGGGCTACGGGCGTGCGTACCGCGAGTTGCTGCGCGGCGAGTGGGGCGTCGTCGACCTGCAGGACTGCACCGAGGCCGCGCTGCACCTGGGTCGCGAGGGTGCGGTCGACGCTGACCGCTTGGCGATCCGCGGCGGGAGCGCCGGCGGCTACACGACGCTGTGCGCGCTCGTCTTCACCGACGCGTTCGACGTCGGAGCGAGCTACTTCGGCGTCGCGGACATCGAGGCCCTGCTCCACGACACGCACAAGTTCGAGTCCCGGTACGAGTTCGCGCTGGTGCCGCCCCAGAAGGCGCACGAACGGTCGCCGATCCACTACGTGGACCGGATCTCCGCGCCGGTGATCGTCTTCCAGGGACTCGACGACCCGGTTGTGCCGCCCGCCCAGGCCGAAGGAATCGTGGCCGCGCTGCGCGAGCGCGGCATCGTGCACGAGTACCACGCGTACGAAGGCGAGTCGCACGGCTTCCGAAAGGCCGAGACGATCATCGACTCGCTGACGGCAGAGCTGGCTTTCTACGGCCGCGTGCTCAGCTTCGAGCCGCCGTAACAAAAGGGATCAGAGCACTTTTGTTACAGCAGCTCGTATGCGTAGCCGTCGGGGAGCTCGCGGAGCAAGCGGAAGCCGTTCTTCTCGAGCACGCGAATCGAGCCGATGTTGTTCGTCGCGACCTCGGCCACGAGCGGCCGGTGCGTGTCGATCGCGAGCAGGCGCGCGAGCGCTTCCGTGGCCAGGCCCCGGCCCCAAAACTCGCGCGCCAGCCAGTAGCCGGCCAGCCGCGAGTCCTCGCGCGCGAAGCTGAGGACGTGGCCGGCCACACGCCCGTCCACGTCGATCGTTCGGATCGTGACGGCCGGGTCACTCCGGATGCGCGCCCAGTGCGCGTCGAACGCCGCACGGTCGCGCGGTGGCAGGCCCGCAGGCTCGTAGCACGCGGGGTCGGCCTGCTGCTCGAACAACGAGTCGAGGTCGGCGTCGTCCACCTCGCGCAGCCTCACTCGCCCCCCCTCCTGCGCACGACGACCACGATCACCGCGACGATCACCGCGCCCACCGCGAGCTGGGCGAGCAGCGTGACGCCGCGGCCCTGATCCTCGGTCAGCTTGCGGATCGCGGCGAACGCGATCGAACAGCCGAAGAAGATGGTGATGGTCCAGGAGATCGTGTTGGCGTTCTTCACCGATGAGTCAGCGGTAGCGGGTCCGGTCTACGTGTACATGCAACACAGGATCATCTCGCTTCACGCTGCCGCGGACGGAGTCACGACTGGATAGTTTCCCCGCGGTGAGGACCGCACAGAAGCTCTTGCTCATCGCTGCGACCGCCGCCGCGCTCGCGCTGCCGGCCAGCGCCTCGGCACATGTCTCCTGGCTGTGCAAGCCGCGGCAGGCCAAGAACCCCTGCACGCCGAGCCTGTCGACGACGCTGTTCCATCCGTTCGGCAAAAAGCTGGGCGTGGTGCACCCGAAGGCCGAGAAGCACCCGAAGATCGACTGCTTCTACGTCTATCCGACGGTGAGCGATCAGAACGGCCCTGTCTCGACGAAGGCTCGCGACCCTGAGATCCGCGACATTGCGCTGTTCCAGGCGGCGCGCTACTCGCAGGTCTGCCGCGTCTTCGCGCCGCTCTACCGCCAGATCACGGTTTCTGCGCTCCAGCGTGGCGACTACACGGCGAAGAACGCGACGGTCGGCGATGTCGACCTCCTCGAGGCCTGGAAGCAGTACCTGAAGAAGTACAACCAGGGCCGCGGGATCGTCCTGCTCGGGCACTCGCAGGGATCGTTCCGGCTGGTCAACCTGATCAGGAAGCAGATCGACAAGAAGCCGGCTATCCGCAAGAAGCTCGTGTCGGCGATCCTGCTCGGCGGGAATGTGACCGTGCGCAAGGGCAGCGATCGCGGTGGCGATTTCCAGAACGTTCCCGCCTGCCGCCGCTCGAGGCAGACAGGCTGCGTGGTCGCGTTCTCGACTTTCAACGAGACACCGCCGGCGAACACGCGCTTCGGCCACACCTCCAAGCCGGACCAGCAGGTCCTGTGCACGAACCCGGCCGCACTCGGTGGCGGATCGGCGAAGCTCGACTCGATTCTCCCGTCCAGGGAGTTCGCGCCGGGCACGCTGATCAACCTTGGGATCCAGCTGCTGCAGTTCCCGGTCCCGAAGGCGTCGACAAGTTTCGTCGAGAGCCACGGCGCGTTCAGCGGCCGCTGCGCGAACGAAGGCGGCAGCCAGTTCCTGAAGGTCACGTCCGAGCCGGGCACGCCCATCCCGAAGCCGTCGCCCGACGCGACCTGGGGTCTTCATCTCATCGACGCGAACGTCGCCCAGGGTGATCTGCTCAACCTGGTCCGCGCGCAGACGAAGGCGTTCTACCGCTAGCTACGAGCTCGTCTTCGGGATGATCGAGATCTTCCCGGAGGTCTCGAGCACCGCCCAGGCGACCTGGCCGAGCGACGAGAGCTGCGACAGGCGTGCCTCCTCGGCCAGTTCGTCCTTCGCGATCCGGGCGCGGTGCAGGTTCTTCTCGATGACGCGGCCGTCCTCGATCAGCACGACGGGCTCGCCCTCCATGATCGTGCGGACCTTGCCCGAGCGGTACGTCATGTAACCGACGGCGACCTGAATCGCGGCGATCGTGAAGATCGTGATCAGCGCTCCGGTGACCGAGTAGTCGTCCTGGGTGAGGCCCTGCTGGATCGCGTCGCCAAGGACGATCAGCAGGATGAAGTCGATCGGCTCCATCTCGGCCAGCTCACGCCGGCCGACGACACGCAACAGGAGGTAGACCGCGGCGAAGAGTACGAGTGCTCTGAATACGAGGTCCATCGCCTAGGGCCAGACCTTGAGGGTGCGGTTCAGGTGCAGCAGGGGCACGTTGCCGTCGTACAACGTCACTCCCTGCGACTGCGAGCCGGAGTTGACGGGATTCACCTGGAACTCCAGGTACTCGCGCCACAGCTTTCCGGCTGGGATGTTCCCGAGGTCGAAGGCGATACCGCCGTTGCGGCTGGTCTCGTTCTGCGCCGCCGGCTCGGCGGTGTTCATCGTGATTGACTCCAGCCAACCCGAGTCGAGCACCAGCACGGCATCCTTGATCTCACGGATGGCGCGGATGTCGAAGCGAGCTTGGAAGAGCAATCCCGACCGGACCTTCGTCGGTGCCGACAGCTCGAGGCTGGCCATCCCGTTCGGGTTGACCACCTTCTTGACTTCGGGTGCCTGGCCGAAGACGTTGAACAGCGCCAGCAGCGGAATGATGCAGATGAGCCCGAACAGGACATTCGGCAGCCAGCGCTCATACGTGCGTCCCTCCCAGTCACGGTGACGGCGAACGTCGATGAACTCCGGTGCCGTGTCTGCCATGCCGTCACCGTGATTCGGCCAGGGCTTCGACAGTCCTGCCCCGCCGGCTGCCGCGCCGTTCAAGCCCCAACATGTCTTCAATGCAGCTGATGCGAGCCGACCCGGCGCGGATCAGCGTTGTCATCCCGACGCTCAATCGGCCCGACGCGGTCCCGCGCACGCTCGAGGCGCTTGCGCGCCAGACGTTCGACCGCTTCGAGGTCGTCGTGGTCGAGGACGCCAAGAATGCGGCGCCGATTGCGACCCCTCCGGCGGGGCTGAACGTTCGCCTCATGCGCGCCGACCAGTCCGGCGCCTCGCACGCCCGCAACGTCGGCTGGCGCGCCGCCGCACATCCCATCGTGCTCTTCCTCGGCGACGACATCGTCCCGGCGCCGGACCTGCTCGCCCGTCACGCCACGCTCCACGAGCACCATCCCGGAGACGATGTCGGCGTCCTGGGCCGCGTGCACTGGGCGCGCGAGCTCAAGCGGACGGCGTTCATGGTCTGGCTGGACCACGGGATTCAGTTCGACTATCCGAGCATTCGGGGCGCGGAGGCAGCTGCGGGCCACTTCTACACGTCGAACGTGTCGGTGAAGCGGAGCGCGCTCGAGGCTGTCGGCGGCTTCGACGCCGAACGGTTTCCGTTCGGATACGAGGACATCGACCTAGGCATCCGGCTGTTCGAGAACGGCTTCCGGCTGATCTACGACCGCGACGCAGGCGCCGAGCACATTCACGAGCCGAGCCTCGACCGCTGGAAGGCGCGAATGCAGACGCAGGCGATCGCCGAACGTGCCTGGATCGCGCGGCACCCGGCCCAGGAGCCCTACTTCTACATCCGCTTCAGCGACGCGCTGCGCCGGCCGCCGACGCAAGGCCGCCTCGGCCGCACGCTCCTTCCCTACGTCCCGCGCTCGACTCCGGTGATCGGCGAGCGCATCTGGCGGCGGGCCGACCTCTACTTCCGGCAGCAGCTTGGCCACCCATTCGTGGAGTCCTGGGATAAGGCCGAAGCGGGCGGCGATATTACCCTCGGGTGATGAGCATCATCACCGGGGGCTGCGCCTGCGGGGGCGTCCGATACGAAGTCACAGAACCGTTCGTCTCGTCGAACTACTGCCACTGCATGCGCTGTCAGCGACGCACGGGAACCGGCGCATCGGCGAACGGCCGCATAGCCGACGGGTCATTACGGGTGGTGGATGGCAAGGACCTTGTCAAGTGCTGGGACCCGGGCGGCGACGGCTTCCACAAGTGCTTCTGCTCCAACTGCGGGTCGGCCCTCTGGAGCCGCCATCCGCAGACGAAGGCCCAGGTCGCCGTGCGCCTTGGCACGGTCGACGGCGATCCCGGCATCCGGCCCGAAAGGCATCAGTTCACCGCCTACGCCGCGGTTTGGGAGCCGATCCCCGACGACGGCCTACCGCGCTTTCCCGAGTCGTCCCGAGGCCAGTGACGATGGAGCCACGCCCGGTTGCCGAGTCGCAGACACAGCTCATCCACTGGATGGGCGTGACCGACGCCAACAGCGCCGGCTTCATCCACGGTGGTGTCGTCATGAAGCGGTGTGATGAGGCAGCCGGTGCCGCGGCCGTGAAGCACTCGCGCTGCCGTGTCGTGACAGCCGGGGTCGACCGGATGGCGTTCATGACGCCCGTGCACGTCGGCGAGCTCGTGACCTTCTCGGCGAGCGTCAACGCCGCGTGGCGCACCTCGATGGAAGTAGGCGTGCGCGTGGATGCCGAGAACCCGCGGACCGGTGAGCGCCGGCACACGAACTCGGCATACCTGACGATGGTCGCGGTAGACGAGGAAGGGCGACCGGTCCCCGTGCCGGAGCTGATCGCAGAGACGAATGAGCAGCGAGCACGGCAGGCCGAGGCGCAAGTCCGCCGTAGCAACCGCCTTCAGGAGCGCGAGGAGATCCTCGAGCGCCGCAGCGGCGAGAGTGGCTAGCTTCTCTACGTGCCTCTGTCGGTCCAACTCGGCCTCGTGCTCGCGCTTGCGACGTCAGTCGCGTCGCTGCTCGGCTTCCTCCTGAAGTACCGCGGCGCGGTCGAGTCGCCGGATATCGAGTGGCGCCACCCGCTGCGGTCGTCGCTGCGGCTGTTCCGCTCGCGGGCATACGCGCTCGGGATGGTGGTCGCGCTGGCGTCGTGGGGCCTGCATGTGGGGGCGCTGTCGCTGGCGCCGATCTCGCTCGTGCAGACGATCATCGCGGGCGGCCTCGTGCTCCTGACCGTGCTGGCGAACAGCCTGTTCGCGCACGAGGTCACGCAGCGCGAGTGGATCGGCGTGGCGATGACGGCCGCCGGACTCGCCTTCCTGGCAGCGACCGTCGGCAGCACCGGCAACAGCGCGCACGCCGACTACAACGCCGCGACGCTGGCCACGTACGTCGGCCTCCTGACGGCCGCCGGCACGGCGGCGGCGATTGCCGGCTGGCAGACGCAGGCAGGCACCTCGCTCGTCGCAGCCGCAGCCGGCCTGCTCTGGGGCGCATCCGACATATCGATCAAGGCGCTCAGCGGCAGCGCCGGCGGCCGCGGCATTGCGGTGCTCGTCCACCCGCTCGCGCTCGTGATCCTGCTGCTGTCGTTCTACGGCCTCATCGTTTCCACGCGCAGCCTCCAGCGCGGCCGCGCCGTTCCGGTGATCGCCATCACGTCCGCCGCCGCGAACGTCACGACGATCGCCGCGGGACCGATCGTGTTCGGGGAGCCCATGCCCGCCGGCCCGGCTGGCGTGACGGTCCGCCTGCTGGCGTTCGGGCTCGTCGTGGCCGCCGCCGCTCTCACACCTCCCCCACGGGCCCGCGACGAGGCGATAATCGGCACATGACAGCGCTCGGCCGCACTTTCATCCTTCTCATCCGGTTCCTGTCCGAGATCGGCGCGCTGGTCGCCTTCACCGTCTGGGGGTTCAGCGAGTCCGGCTGGTTCGGCGTGATCCCGCCGATCGCGGCGGCTGCCATCTGGGGCCGCTGGATGGCTCCGCGCTCGGCCACCCGCCTGCCCGACCCGCGCCGCCTCGTCGCCGAGCTCGTGTTCTTCGCCGCGGCTGCATCGGCCTTCGCGAGCGCCGACGCGCCGCTGCTAGGCGTCGTCTATGGCCTCGTCGCGATCGCCTGCGCGGTGCTCGTGCGCTACGTCGGCGAGCCCGAAGTGCGCGAGCCCGGCGCCAATCCGGCCGCGTAGCGCGCGACTCGCTCGTCCATCGCCAGCTCGGTCTCGAAGTCGACGTCGTCGCCGTGCCGGTAGGTCAGGTCCTTCGTGCCGACGAGCCCCACGAAGACGCTGACGACAGCCGGGTCGAGCTGGCTGCCCGCGACGCGCTGCAGCTCCGCGATCGCCTCGGCAGACGACACGGGCTGGCGATAGGAATCGCGAGCCGTCAAGACGTCATAGGTGTCGGCAACGGAGATGATCCTGGCGCCGAGCGGGATCTCGGTCCCGGCGATGCGGGCCGGATAGCCGTTGCCGTCGAAGCGCTCGTGGTGCGCGCGCACGATCTCGGCGGCCTCGCCGTACCCCTCGAGGTGCGCAACCAGCCGCGCCCCCTCTTCGGGATGAGCGCGGATCAGCGCCCAGTCCTCGTCGTTCAGCGGGCGGTCGGCCTTGAGGATGTCGTCGGGCAGGTTGAACTTGCCGATGTCATGCAGGAGCCCCGCCGTGTGGACGATCTCCTGCTCGTCGTCTGACATGCCGATCGCCGCGGCTATCTCGCGCGCATAGTGCGCAACGGCGGCGCTGTGCCGCGCGGTCATCCGGTCACGCAGGTCGAGCGTGCGGATCATCGTGTGCAGCAACCCGAAATGCAGCTTGGCGAATGCGTCCATACGGTCCTCGAGCTGGCGCGAGCGTTGCTCGGCCGCGAAGACCTGGCCGAGCAGCCGTTGCGAGCTGAGCATCACGACCGCGCACAAAGCCAGCGCCCCGCCGCCCAACTGCTCGTAGGCGTAGACCATCGACACCGCGAGCGCCGCGGCCACGCAGTCCCACCCAAGCACGGGAACCAGCGCCCGCTCGGCCTTTGCGCGCAGCGACGTGCCGTCGAGGTAACAGTTGTAGCCCGCGATGACCAGGAAGTTGACCGTCAGGGCGAAGAAGAAGACGCCGGCGACGAGCGCGTAGTAGACCGGGTCGTGGGTGTCGGCGCCCAAGGCGTCGCGGAGCGCGTCGAACGTGATCCCGCCGAGCAGCGGGAACCACGCGTACGCGACCAGGTTGTTCAGGAAGAGGTCACGCCGCTCCCCGAAGCGAACGTGGCCGACAAAGATCATGCCGACTCCGATCAGCGCCGCGGGGGCCCCACCGAGCAGCACCATCGCGAGTACGAGCGCGAGGAAGCTGCCGGACATCAGCAGGCGGTGCTTGTCGCTGGGGTTGGCGCTGGTGTCGATCGCCCACAGATCGCTCGCCACCGCGAAGGCGAACAGCGAGAGAAGCAGCGCGACGTTCCAGTTCGCCGTGCCCGCGGTGACCGCCGCCAACCCCATTGCCGCTGCCAGGGCTACCGCCATGAAGGCGTTGGCGGCCCGACTCGGGTCGGGGATCGTCAGGGCGGAGGCCCCCACGACGCTAGTTATCGGTCAGATCCGCGCCCACCTTGAAGCGTGTGGCGCGACTGGTTGCGATCAGCCGTTGCGGTAGCCCACTTGGGACTCCTTTCGCTCTGAGCGGCGCCACCCAGAACGTGTCCTTCGGTAACCCGGCTGACTCCCTGACATCTGGAGCCCCGTGGCTTTGCGTCCCCGTTTCACAACGGGTTTGCCTTTATCGGGAGGTGCCTCTCGCTATGTCAGTACACGTCCGCCATCGACGGCGGGTGTGCCGGGCTTGAGCCGGCACACCCGATCGTCATACGAATGTCCAGCCGCTTCCTAGTCGGGCATCTGCTGATCAGCGGAGCCGTAGATGCAGTTCAGGATCCTCAGCGTCGACGGGGGCTGGTCCTCTCGCTCGGCACCGGCCGCCACGCCGACCGCTACAGCGAGCGCGAGGTGCGCGGCTGGGGACGGCTCGGCCCTCGAAGCCGGTATGGGCACTACTGGGCTCGAACCAGTGACCCCCGCCTTGTAAGGGCGGTGCTCTCCCAACTGAGCTAAGTGCCCGGGACGTTCATGGTAGTCAGCCGCTTTCGCGGCTTACCACGAGGGCGACTGAGGCCACGATCAGCGTCGCTCCCAAGACGATCGTGCCCGTGATCGTCTCGTTCAGCAGGAGCCAGCCCAGGAAGATCGCCACGACAGGGTTCACGTACGCGTAGGTGGAGACCTTCGAGATCGGCGCGTTCTTCAGGAGCCACACGTATGCGGTGTAGGCGACAAGCGAGCCGGCTGTGACCAGCCAGATGAAGCCGGCCACGGACTTCGTCGAGAAGCCGCCAGGATCGACCTTGCCGAATTCGCCGGCGACGGCGGCCACCCCGATCATGACGGCGCCGGAGGTGACCATCTGCAAGGCGGTTGACAGGAAGACGTCGCGCGGCAATGGCCAGCTGCGCGGGTAGTACGAGCCGATCGCCCAGAGCGCCGCGGCGAGTACAACCACCAGCATCGGGCCCATCGACAGGCCGTGCGGGCGTTCGCCAGGAAGCATCAGCACACCCACACCCGCGAACCCGATCAGCACGCCCACGAGCGCAACGCGGTTGATCGGGTCCTTCGACAGCCGCCGGAAGAGGACGATCCACAGCGGCACCGAGGCGATCAGCGTGGCCGCGATCCCCGATGGCACGTGCTGCTCGGCGACGGTGACAAGACCGTTGCCGCCGAAGCACAGCAGCGTGCCGGCCACGCTGGCCGCCAGGAGCTCGCGCCCGGTGAAGCGGACGGCGGCTGCGCCGCGGCGTAGCCGCAGGAACAGGTAGAAGATCGCGCCCGCAATCAGGAAGCGGAAGCCGGCCCCAACGAGCGGCGGCACGGTTTCGACCATCACGCGAATCGCCAGATACGTGGAACCCCAGATCAGGTAGATCGAGCCGAGCGCCAGCCACACGAGCCAGTCCGGCGCTCGAGCGCTGTCGCCCTCGTCGTCGAGCTGCTTCTCGAACCAGAACGAGGCGGCCACATTGCCGTTGTAGTCGGCGATCTCGCGATAGCCGGTGCCGCGGTAGAGAGCCTGTGCCGCCGTGAGCTGCTCGCCGGTGTCGAGTCGCAGTCTGCGATAGCCCAGCCGGCGTGCCTCGTCCTCGAGGCGCTCTAGCAGGCGCGCGCCCAGACCACGGCCGCGCGCCTCCGGGACGACGTACATCCGCTTGACCTCGGCCGACCCGTCCGCGAGCGGCCGGATACCGCCGCAGGCAACAGCCTGCTTGCCGTCGTAGATCACAAGGAACGCTCCGCGCGGGGCCTCGTACTCGGAAGCAATGGTCTCGACGCGCGCCGGCTCGCGCTCGAGCAGCTCGTCGATCTCGTCCGCGTACGAGGTCAGCAGCGTCGCGGCCGCGGGGTCGGTGGTGGCGACGGACCGGACCTCGAGCTCGGTTGCGAGCTCAGTCGCCATACATCTGCGTGCCGAAGTCGCGGACGCCGCCTCCGACCTCGGCGGTCCCGTCCGGGCCGGGGCGCGCGCGGAGAACCGACCCCGTGCCCTGGCGGATCTCGATGGGTCGCCCAAGGAATGCAGCCAGCCTGAGCGCCGCCGAACCGGTGGCTTCGTCCTCTTCAACGCCTGCCTCGGGCACGAACACGCGCGAGCGGACCACACCCGCCTGCTCGTCGATCCAGGCCCAGCAGTCGGCAAGACCCAGCCCGTCCGGCACCCCGTCGAGGGCGTCGATCTGGTCAGCGCCGTCGTACTGCTGCAGCTGGAACGGCGGCCCCCATTCGGGCCGCGCACGGATCCAGCGGAGCCCTTCTTCCTCCCAGGTCGCGACTTCACCTGCCGGAGGCCGCAGCACCTCGCACGCGCCGCGCTCGCGCGCGATCAGCCAGGCGCTGCCCACGAGCGGATGGCCGGCCAGCGGCAGCTCGGTCTCAGGCGTGAAGATGCGCAACTGGCCGGCATCGAGATCGTCGATGAAGACGGTTTCGCTGTAGCCGAGGTCCGCCGCGACCCGCTGACGCTCCTCAGCCGTCGGCACAACGCTGCCGTCGAGGAAGACCCCGAGCGGGTTTCCATGCGAGCCGTCCTCGGCGGTGAAGACGTTCAGCAGCTGGTACTGGGGCACAAATGAATCTTTGCGCTAAGCCGCCGCCTTTCCCTCAAGTTCTGCTTGTGGGTGGCAGAAGCTCACCTAACCCTGCGCGGACGGGCAATAGGGGCGGCGGGGTTCGAACCCGCGATCTCCGGCTTGAAAGGCCGGCGTCCTAACCACTAGACCACGCCCCCAGGGCTCGGCCAAGCATAGGTACCTGCGCGATGCGAGCATCGCGCAGCTAGTGCCAGCGGGATTCGCCGAAGGCCTCGGGAATGTGCTCGCGCAGTGTGCTGAACAGCTGCAGCGGGGGGAACGGGTAGGCGAGGTAGTCGTCGACCATCGGCGCGAGTTGGCCCATGTCCAGACGCGCGTGCGGATTCGTCAGCAGGACGATCTTCGTGGTGCGCGTCGACTCCTGGTCCCGCAGCGCCCGCACCAGCGCCATCGCGCCGCCGTTCTCGAGACTTGCGTCGAGCAGGACGACGTCCGGCGGCTCGTTGGCGGCGCGAGTCTTCGCCGCATCGGCGTCAGCCGCCTGGCCGAGCGTCAGACGGCTGCGTCGCAGTGCGGCGTCCACCGTCAGGCTCGTCCCGGGGTCCGCCGTCACCAGCAGCACCTTCGGCAGCCGCTCCGGCATGCCGGCGGTGTGGAACTCGGCCATCGAGGTCGGCAGCGGCTGGCTCGGGTTGAGCGCGCGCTTCATCTCGCTGATCAGCTGCCCACAGGTGTCGTAGCGGTCCTCGCGCGACTTTGCGAGCGCCTTCTTGATCACGCGGTCCACCGTTGACGGCAGACCCGGGACCTCTGCGGACAGCGACGGAGGCTCGGCGCCGACGTGCGCCCACATGATCAACATGTCCGTGTCGCGCAGGTACGGAGGCTGCCCCGCGAGGCACTGGTACATGACGCAGCCGAGCGCGTAGACATCGACGCGGCGGTCGAGTGGCTCGCCGCGGATCTGCTCCGGCGCCAGGTAGGCGGCCGTGCCGACAGCGCGTCCCGTGGCCGTGAGTGGGCGCGTGCTGTCGACGCGACGCGTGAGCCCGAAGTCGGTCAGGTACAGGCGGTCGCCCTCGAGCAGCGCGTTGGCGGGCTTGACGTCGCGGTGAATCAGCCCGTTGCGGTGCGCGGCGTCGAGGGCGTCCGCCAGCTGTTGGAGCAGCGGCATCGCGCGATCGGCTGACAATTTCGTCTCCTGCTCCAGGAGTTCGGCCAGGTCGGTGCCCTCGATGAACTTCATCGCCAGGTACAGGCGACCGTCGACCTCGCCCGCGTCGTAGACGGGGACGATGTTCGGATGCTCGAGCTCGGCCGCCGCGCGCGCTTCGCGGATGAACCGCTCGCGAAACTCCTCACTGGCTGCGAGCTCGGGATTCAGCAGTTTCAGCGCAACGGTGCGCCCCAGGTGCATGTGCTGGGCGCGGTAGACGACGCCCATGCCGCCACGGCCTGCAACCGCCTCGATGCGGTAGCCGGCAATCTGGAGCGGCCGGCCCGTCGTCGGATCAAGCTCGAAGCCGGCGGAAGACACCCGCGCGCAGTCTAATCCGACCGGGCGGCGGCTTTTTCGAGCTCAATTTGTGTTTCAGCGCGCTCCACGAGAGCGGCTGGCAGCTCGATGCCGTTCCAGGTGGCCACGCCGACCGTGCAATGCCGGCCCTCCGGGGCGAGCGCCTGCAGTCGCAGCGCTGCCGTGTCCGCTCCTTCAGCGGCCACGTTCGGGAACAGCGCGGCAAACCGTCCGGGCGGCTCGCGGTGTGCAAGGTAGTCGCTCGGCCCGAGCTCGTTGCGCCACGTCTCCGTGGCAGCGCGCAGCAGCTCCGCGTCGCGGCGGCCGATGCCGCGGTCGGGCGTCAGCTCGAACTCGCCGAGGTCCAGGATCACAACCGACAGCGGCGTGCCCTGGCGACGCGCTCGCGACAGCTCGCGCGGCACCTCCTCTTCCCACGCGCGTTCGTTGGGAAGCCCAGTGAGCTCGTCGACCTTCTCCACGGTCTCCAGCTTGAGTAGGAGCGTCGTGCGCTCGATCACGCCGGCGGCCTCGGCGGCGAGCGCCTCCATGACTGGCGCCAGTGTCTCCGGCAGGCGCCGGACGGGCTCGCTCCAGGCGACGCCGAGCACGCCCATCGGCGACTCAGGGCCGGGGATCGGGTGCCAGAGCACCGAGCCGACGTCGGTGAAGGTGCCGTTGTGGGCCAACATCGGCGAGGCGTCGACCCTGTGCTGGAAGTGATCGCGACCGTTGACGTAGGTGCGCACGGCCGGCGCGTCCGCTTCCGAGAGGTAGACCTCCGTGTTCTCGACAGACGGGTCAGTCGCGGCCGTCGTCACGAGCCTGCGTCCGTTCGCGTCCGGCTCGAGCAGCACGGCGAACTGAGCACCGGCATTGTCCTTGGCAGCTTCGGCGATCGCAGAGCGCGTCTCGATCTCACGCGTGCGGCGGCCGACCGCGGCGCTGACCGTATGAAGCGCATCGGCGCGCTGGCGCACCTGCTCGACCAGGTCGTGCACCGCCAGGCCGATGATTCCCGAGACGGTCACCCACAGCAGCGCCACTCGCCACTCGACGTTCGTGTACTCGGGTTCGCCGATCAGCAGCACCGGCATCGCGAGCAGCAACGCGACGCCTATGACACCGACCGCGAGCTGGATGCGCGTGCCGTACATCGCGAGCCAGAGCACCGGAAGGATCAGCAGCGTCGGGTAGCCGGAGATGGTGCCGCCCATGCCGTCGCGCAGCAGTGCGACGACGACCATGTACATCAGCGGCGGCAGCAGGTCGGCCACACGCGGCAGCCGCTGCCAGGGCAGGATGAGAACGAGCGCGATGAGCGCCAGGTTCAGCAGCCCGGCCGCGACCAGCTCGGAGGTGTCGCGCTTCTCCACCGGCAGGCGGATCGCAGCGAAGGCGACCGCCATCGCGACGACGAACGGCGCGGTGCGCCTTAGCAGGCCCTCTCTGCGAAACGGGCTCGGATGCCAGCTCGCGCGGGTCACTGGACCTGGGCGTAGGCGGCGTTCGCCGCCGAGCTGACGGCACCTGCCAGACGCAGCTTGAAGTCGTGCGGGCTGACGGCGTAGGAGACGGCCTGGTCGCGATCGATCACGCCGTCACGGACCTTTTCCATCAGGTCCTGGTCGAACGTCTGCATCCCGTAGTACTCGCCCTCGGCGATCACCTGGTGCACCTCGTAGGTCGAGCCCTTGGCGATCGCCTCGCGCATGCGGTCGCTGTTCAGCATCGCCTCGGCGTTCAGCACCAGGCCGCCGCCCGAGCGCGGAACGAGGCGCTGGCTGACGATGCCGACCAGCGTCGACGACAGCATCTGGCGCGCGAGCGCGGGGCTGCGTTCGGTGAAGAGCTCGGCGAACCGCTGGATCGTCTCGGCGGCACCGGTGGTGTGCATCGTGCAGATGACCAGGTGGCCCGTCTCGGCGGCACGGAGGGCAGTGATCGCCGTCTCCTCATCGCGGACCTCGCCGACCAGGATCACGTCGGGGTCAGCGCGCAAGGCCGAGCGGAGCGCGCCCGGGTAGGTGTCGGCGTCGAGACCGATTTCGCGCTGGGTGACGAGCGCGCGCCGGTCGGTGTGGAGGAATTCGATTGGGTCCTCGATGGTGACGATGTGACACGGGCGCGTCTCGTTGATGATGCGCAGGAGCGCGGCGCTGGTGGTGCTCTTTCCGGAGCCTGTCGGACCCGTGACAACTACCAGGCCTTCGCGCGCGGCAGACCACGACAGCACGAGCGGCGGAAGGCCGAGCATGGTCGCCTGCGGCGCCTCCGGGATGACGCGGAAGATGAAACCGGGCGTGCCGCGATGGCTCAGCACCGCAACGCGGAAGCGCCCGGCGTCCGTGTGATAGCTCAGGTCGGCGGAGCCGCGCGACTCGTAAAGCTCCTTCTTGAGCTCGGATTTGAGGATCTGATCCTTCAGCTCCTCAGCCTCGGCAATGGTGATCGAGGGCAGGCTGTCCATCGGCCGGAGCTCGCCCGCAACGCGCATGCGCGGCTCGGCCGGCGACTTGAGGTGCACGTCCGAGGCACCCGCAGCCACAGCCATATTGAGGATCCTGTCTAGGTCCAGAGCCATCCCTTAAGTCCCCAATCGGTTGAGATGGCTCTCCCCTTTAGGGGAGTTATCTGGCGAGGGCGCCGTGTTGCAGCACGAGAGACAGTGACGGACGTGCTTTTCCGTCCAGTCGAACCAGCCCCGCATCGAACCGGTTTCCCGGGAAATCGATCTTCCACTGATAGATGTAAATCCGCGTGATACGGCGTGAGAGTCCGGCGAGGCGCGTAAACAAGTACCGGATCGCGCGTGCCGCACGGTGTTCGTCGTAAGGCAGGACGGTCCTTCCATCTCCCGTCTTGAAAGACACGATCCCGCCCGTCTCGGTCAACCAGATCTCACCGGGCACCGACGCCAGCATCCGCTGTGTGCCGCCGCTGTGGAAGCGGTTCGTGTCCGAGTAGTTGTGGAGGCCCCAGAGTTGCGGAGTGGGGCCGCGCAGCGCCGCGCGGAAGCGCGCGAGCCAGCGCTGCAGGTTGGTGGCGTCCTGAACGTCAGCGGCCGGGATGACGCAGCCCGGGCAGACGCGCTTGAGCGCTTCGTAGTACGCAGCGGCGGCCTCCGGGTGGGTGCCGGTGGGCTGGGTGGAGCTGTTTGCCTCGTTCCACGGCTGGAGCAGGTGAACCCAGGGGTAGCGGCGGTGGAAGGCACTCACCGCGCGCGTGTAGTTGGCGACGCTGGGGAGAGGACACGGCTGGCCGGGGCACGCGTCGCCGCGAGCGTGCTCGAAGGCAACGAGCGGCTCGACTCCATCGGCGCGGGCGGCAGCCAGCCACTGGTTCAGCCGCGCCGGCTCGGTGAAGATCGAGTTCCACGGCGTGTTCAGGCGGCTGCGGGCAATGTGGAGTCCACGGAAGCGCGGGTCGGTGAACGTCGTCGGCTTCTGGTCCGCGATTGCGAGCAGCGGCCCCGTGCCGGGAGCCGGGCGGTCGGGCACCGTGCCGTGACCGCGGACCACCCCCTGCTTGTGACGCTTCGGGGCCGTCTTGCCGGACTTCGACTTTTTCTTCGGCTGTGTCCTGGGCGTGGTTACGGTCGGGGTGGTGGAGGTGGCGGTGCCGGTCGTGCCGCCGCCCGACTTTCCACCTGAGCTCGCGACGACGAAGGCGACCACGGCGATCGCCACGACCGCGAGTGCGCCCCAGCCCGCCTTGCCAAATCTCCGCACCCCGGCGAGCGTAGTGACAGCCGCGGGGCCACCGCGAGGTTCCCGGACGCGGCAGTCGGCCTAGGCCGCGCGGAGCGGCGTGTCCACCAAGGCCCAGCGCGCTTGGCCGGTGGTGAAGTCGGTGCGAATCTGGAGGCCGCGCACATCGACAAGCCGGCGAAGCGTCGCGATGTAGTCACGGACAAGGCCCGCCTCGACGAAATCCTCATGGCTCGCACCGCGCGGACCGGCCGCCTGAAGGACTCGTCGAACCATCAGCTCGTCACTGCAGATGGCGATGCTCGGCACGCTCATGGTCATCTCTTCTCCTTGAGAAAGACTCCCTTGAGCAGTCAAAACTGACGTTTCGTGTCTGTGACCAGGTCGTTAGGAGGTTGTGAACCGCCAATGTTCGCATCGAGACGCAGTGCCCCCGGAAGGACTCGAACCTTCGACCGTGAGATTAAAAGTCTCCCGCTCTACCAACTGAGCTACGGGGGCCTCGGCTGAAGGCTAGCCCTGGCGCACCCACGTGAGGAACGTCAGCAGGTTGCCGTCGAGGTCGAGCGTTGCGAACTCTTTGGTTCCGAAGTCGGTCTCCGTTATGCCTCGCGTCGTTGGGTGGAGCACCTCTGCTGCGCTCAGTTCTTCGAAGAGGCTGTCGATGTCGGCTACTTCGATCCGGCAGCTTGCTGTTCCGGCTATGAATGACTCTGCTCCCGAGCAGATCGGCTTCTCGCGCACATCGTCGCGGGTCCGCCAGCGGTCGTCGCTCGCGCCCCACAGGTGAACCTCTGCCGCGTCGCGCGCGAGGACCGCGAAGTCGTCTGTCTCGTGCGGGGCGTCGAAGCCGAACCGCTCGCGGTAATACGCCACAGCTGCCCGGACATCGCGAACTGGCAGCGCTGGGATCGTCCGGCCGAGCCGAGCGGTCACTAGTGGCGGAAGTGGCGGCGCGAGGTGAAGACCATCGCGGCACCGGCCTTGTTGCAGGCGTCGATCGTCGCCCGGTCGTTCTTCGATCCGCCCGGCTGGATGACGGCCTTGATGCCGACGTCGAACGCCAGCTCGGGGCCGTCCGGGAACGGGAAGAACGCGTCGCTTGCCATCACTGCTCCCTCGAGCGGCAGTTCGGCTGCGTTCGCCTTCTCGATCGCGATCCGGACCGAGTCGACGCGGCTCATCTGGCCCGCTCCGATTCCGGCGGTGCCCAGGTTGCGCGACAGCACGATCGCGTTCGACCGCACGTGCTTGCAGACCTTCCAGGCGAACAGCAGCTCGCCCCACTCCTCCTCGCTGGGCTTGCGCTCGGTGGCGACCTGCATCTCGTCGCGGAGCTCGAGGTCGGCGTCGCGGTCCTGCACGAGCAGTCCGCCTCGCACCCGCTTCATGTCCTGCTCGGCAATCGGCGCTCCGCGCTGCTCCTCGTCGTGCAGCAGCCTGATGTTCGGCTTCGACTTGAGGATCTCGAGTGCCTCTTGCGTATAGCTCGGGGCGAACACGAGCTCCAGGAACATCGAGTTGAGCTTCGTGGCGAGCGGGACGTCGACCTCGCGGTTGACGCAGACGATCCCGCCGAAGGCGCTGACCGGATCAGTCGCGAGCGCCTTCTCGAACGCCTCCCTGACGTCTGTACCGACCGCACAGCCGCAGGGGTTGTTGTGCTTCACGATCGCCGCCGCGGGCACCTCGAACTCTTCGAGCAGCCGCCGCGCCGAGTCTAGGTCGAGCAGGTTGTTGAAGGAAAGCTCCTTGCCATGCAGCT
>DATBDN010000023.1:0-30480 GCA_036269895.1 Thermoleophilaceae bacterium | reverse complement strand
TCGCGTCGGGTCGGCGAGGGCTGCGAACGTCCGGTCTACCGTCGAAGAATACTGAACCATTAAGTTCAGTATTGCGAAAGTCGGGCTCGACCGCAAGCGGGAGTTGTGCGCAAGACTCCGGGGCATGGCGGGATCCGAGGTCATCGTCGACGCCGGCGGGCGGGAGGTACGCGTGTCGAGCGCCGACCGCGTGATCTTCCCTGCGACCGCGCGCTCGCCCGCGATCACCAAGCTGGACGTTGTCAACTACTACCTCGCCGTCGGCGACGGGATCATGCGGGCGCTCAACCGGCGCCCGACGACGCTCGAGCGCTGGCCGAAGGGCGTCCACCCGGGAATCGTCCTCTCGACGCGCGAGAAGGGCGGCGGCGACGCGTTCTTCCAGAAGCGCGTGCCGCAAGGAGCGCCGGACTACGTCCAGACGGCGCGGATCGAGTTCCCCTCGGGGCGGCACGCGGACGAGATCTGCCCGACCGAGCTCGCCGTCGTCGCGTGGGCCGCGCAGATGGGGACGATCACCTTCCACCCGTGGCCGGTGCGCGAGGACGACGTCGACCATCCGGACGAGCTGCGTCTCGACCTCGATCCGCAGCCCGGCACCGACTTCGCGGATGCCGTGCGCATCGCGGCCGAGGCGCGCGTGCTGCTCGACGAGCTGGGCTATGTCGGCTTCCCGAAGACCTCCGGGGGACGCGGGATCCACATCTACGTTCGCATCGAGCCGCGCTGGACGTTCACCGACGTCCGCCACGCGGCGATCGCGTTCGGGCGCGAGCTAGAGCGCCGGCTGCCCGGCCAGGTGACGACGAAGTGGTGGAAAGAGGAGCGCGGCGAGCGCATCTTCGTCGACTACAACCAGAACGCACGCGACCGCACGATCGCGTCGGCGTACAGCATCCGCCCCAAGCCAGGCGCGCCGGTCTCGGCGCCAGTCACGTGGGACGAGCTGCAGGAGGTCCAGCCGGAGGACTTCACTGTCGCGTCGATGCCGGGGCGCTTCGCCGAGGTGGGCGACCGCCACGCCGCGATCGACGACAAGGCGCATTCGCTGCAGCCGCTGCTCGACATGTACGAGCGCGACGAAGCCGAGGGCGAGGGGGACATGCCCTACCCACCCGACTATCCGAAGATGCCGGGCGAGCCGAAGCGCGTACAGCCCTCCCGCGACACCGAACGCAAAGCTAAATGAGAGGGGTCAGACCCCTCTCATCTAGCTTTGCGGCAGCTTCTTCGCGCCGCGCTTTGTCACCGGCGCCGACGGCGGTGGCACCACCGGACCGATGTCGCCATCCGGTGCCTCGTCGAGGTCGACGATGACCGGTGCGTGGTCGCTCGGCCCTTTGCCCTTGCGCGCCTGACGGTCGATCCACGCGGCCTTCACGCGCTCGGCAACCGGCCCGCTCGCCAGGATCAGGTCGATCCTCATTCCAAGGTCCTGATGGAACATCCCGGCGCGGTAGTCCCAGTAGCTGAACACGCGCTCGCCCGGCCAGCGGTCGCGGACCACGTCGTGCAGGCCGAGCGCCTGCAGCTCCGCAAGGGCTGCGCGCTCTGGCGGCGTCACGTGGGTTTGCCCGACATACGCGTCCGGGTCGAACACGTCGTCGTCGGTCGGAGCGATGTTGAAGTCACCGCACAGCACCGTCGCCTCCGGGCCGGCCGCAACCGCGTCGCGCAGCGCAGCGAGCCAGGCAAGCTTGTACCTGTAGTGGTCGGAGTCCGGCGTCCGCCCGTTCGGCACGTACAGGGACGCCACGCGGATGCCGGCGCAGGTCGCCATCACCGCCCGCGCCTCCGGATGCGGGAAGCCCGGTCCCCCCTCGATCCCCCGCGCCACGTCCTCCAGTCCGACGCGCGACAGGATCGCGACGCCGTTCCAGGCCGCCTCGCCGTGAGCGGCGACCTCGTACCCGCGGTCGGCGAGCTCGTTGCCGAGCAGCTCCGCGAACGCGTCGTCGGCGAGCTTGGTCTCCTGCAGGCAGACGACGTCAGGCCGGCGCTCGTCCAGCCACGGCAACAGGCGTGGCAGCCGCTGCTTCAGCGAGTTGACGTTCCAGGTCGCGATGCGCACCCACGTCAAGCTACCGCGACCGACACAGCAGTCAGCGGACGAGCCGCGTCCGCCAGGTACGCGTCTTGGTCGTCAACGCGACCTTGATCGTGACGCTCGCGGGAAGCAGTCGCGGCAGCGCCGCGATCCGGATCGGGCGGGTGGATCCGGCGGCGATGGTGAGCCGCCTGGTCACGTGAATGAAGCGGCCTGTGACCAACACGGTCGCGGTGCAGCGCGTGGCAGCCGCGGTCAAGTGCGCGCCAGGAAGAGTCAGCGCACGACCGCGCCCGACGTGGATGGCGCGCCCAAAGCTCTTTGGCGCGGTGAGTCCGCAGGCGTCAGGCGCTATGGCGGCTCCGGCAGGAGCGGCCGCGGCCGATCCGCCTGTATCCGGCGAAGCCGCCGATCCAACGGGCTGCGGCGCGGCGGATTCGCTTGCATCCGGCGGCGCGGCCAATCCGCCGGCAGGCGGCACCGTGAACGCCGACGCAGCCGGCGGCGCGGCGAACGCCGACGCATCGGTGGCCGGCGCGACAGTCGGTGGTGGCACGGACGTCGCTTCCGCCCCGGACTCGCTCGCCGGTGGCTGATCGATAGGCGGTTCGGCGCCTGCGCTCGCCGCGCCGGCCACCGGCTCGATCGGCCGTGTTCCATCGAGGGACATCCAAGTCGCCCACGCCGGCCGAGCCGTTCCCGGCTGGCTCGCAGTCGACTCGAAGTCGTCGCGCAGGCCTGACTTGAAATTGTTGCCCGCGACGTCGTTCATCACGTGCTGTGTCCAGAGCGTCACCTCCGGCACCGACCGCATGGCCTCGAAGCTCCTTGCGATCTTCGCCGCCTGTGCATCGCGCGTCGCGGGGTCGGACCAGCTCGATCCAAGATTCAGCCCGCCCTCCGTCAACCACAGCTCCGCCTCGGGCCACCCCGCGGCCGCGAGCATGTCGATTGTCTGCTTCGCGCGGCTCGTCTCGGGCGGGTCCTCGTACTTGACGTCCCGGTAGTTGTGCTGCGACCAATGCACCGGCACGCGCGGTTGCCATCCCGCGAGCGCGTCGAGCAATGCAGCCGTGAACGTCTTCCAATCGACATTGACGCCCGGCCGCGCGCCGCCGGGGTCTGGGTAGTCGCTCGTCGCCGGGCCGACGATCGCCTGGCGGCCATACAGGTACGAAAGCTGCTCCGCTGTCCGCATCATCGTCGCCGTGTTCTCGACGATCCCGTCCTGCGGCCAGTACAAGTTGTTCGGCTCGTTCACGACCTCGAGCGCATCCAGCTTGCCGGCAAGGACGCTGCTGCCGTCGTAGCGGTTGGACAGGTAGCCGACGAACCACGCCCACGGCCCGTCGGGCGACAGATCGAGTGGCAGCTTTTGGATCGCGGGTTTCGAGGACAGCGGGTCTGGACCCGTTGCCCCGCTCGCCCACGTCGGAAACGCTTGGTAGAGCGTCAGCAGCACGTGGACGCCGTCCGCGTTCGCCGCTCGCACCTGCGCGTCGAGCCTGCTCAGGTTCGGGCTCTTGTCGAGCTGCGCCCACGACGCGGCCTGACTCGACGGCTGATGATCCTGCTGCAGGTCGTACCACGAAACCCAGAGCTTGATCCAACGCGTGCCGCTGCGAGCCACGTAGTCGCGGTTGCCCCAGAGCCGGTAGTCGTTCGGTTCGTTGTCGCTGCGCAACGACTGCGGGCCGCTGAAGGAGATTGCCTTCTGCAGATCCGCGCCCGCGGCCGACCCTGCCGACGATCCGGCCCCGATGAATGCCGCGCACGCGGCGATGAGCACACGAGTCCGCATCGCCCGCCTCAATCATCCATTAACCGCGCGACGAGCGCGCCACCCGATTGGGGTATTAGCCGGTCGCGACAAGCGGACCCCGACGGAAGCGGTACGGCATAAGCTGGCGTAAGCCGGTCGCCGTCCCCCACGTAGTTCTAAGACGAAACCAGCGCTGCCCCGCATCCTCCTCGTCGTGATGACCGCGAGCCTGCTCGCTGCGTGTGGCAGCAGCAACGAGCGGCGCGCTGCCACCGTGCCTGCACGGCCGCATCAGTCGGCGAGCGGCTTCAACGCCGCCGCGTTCGCGAAGGCCGCGCGCATCCGCGGGCCGCGCCTCGCTCCACGGCCGCTGCTCGTGAGCCACGAGCTGGCCGTCGGGCCCGTGGCGATCGACCGCCACCACCTGCTCGCGGTCGTCGGATCGGTCGAGGGTGAGGACCACCCGCCCAAGCTGGTGCAGCGGGGACTGGACGGCGGCCCGGAGACGACGCTCGCCGCCGACGTCCAGCGCGGCTTCGGCATCGCCTCCACCGAGCACTGGGTTGCGTACGTCCCCGGAAGCGGCAACGCGATCGTCGCCGTCCACCACGACGGGTCGGGGCGGCGGATGCTGTCGGGCCCGACGATCACGCCGATCGCCACTCGCGGCAACCTGATCGCCTGGGCGGAGCAGAATCGCAGCCGGCAGCACGTGTCCGTCCTCGATCTCGAGACCGGAGCACGATGGATCGCCGCCACCATGCCCCGCTGCGTGAACGGGCGCTGCTACCGGATCGACACGGTCACCCTGGCTGACGACGGCGTCGTGTTCACGCGTGGCGCGATCGGCCCGCAGCCGTCGCTCGTCGTCCGTCGCGCCTTCACCGATGCAAGTCCGTTCCCCATCCAGGTACCGGGCGACCCCCAGCCCGACCTGGCGCCCTCCTCGCACGGAGCGCTCTTCAACGACTTCTCGCGCGGCTGGTTCCGCTGGGACTTCAGCTCGGACGCGCCGCAGCATCTGAAGCTCGGACGTGGAATCGGTCAGGACGGCGTGCAAGGACTGGAAGGCGAGCGCCTTCTGCTGATGACCTCGCGTGGCTGCAGCAGCGCGCTGTCGCTGAACGACGGCAGCGGCCGGCCGGAGCCGGTCACGGCGCCGGCGCGGCTGGCTCGTTTTGCGGAAGAGCGCGGGCCGCACGTCTGCGTCATGCTGCTTGGCACCACGTGGTCGGGCAGCGAGCCCGTCAGCAGCTGGGCACTCGAGCCGGACGCGTCAGCGCAGGCGCATTCCGACGAGGGCCTCGGCGGACTGGCAGTGGCCGGCGCGGCGCTCGGCTAGTGCGCGTGGCGCTCACGCGGCCCAGGCGGGCTCGCCGCCCTGCTCGCGCGCCCACTGGCCGACCAGCCCGCGCAGGTGCGCAACGAAGCGCTCTTGCTCATGTGCCGGGTAAGTCGCCCTGACCGTCTCCACGAGCACGTCATCGAAGTCGGCTGAGGTGATCCAATCGAGCACCAGCTCGTCCGCGTGTGGCAGCCGGCTTGCACAGAAGTCGTGGTAGCGGTCCGCCTCGAAGTAGTCGTCGGTCAGACGGCGGTAGGCGGCGAGCTTCTCCTCGTAACTCAGGTCGGAACGGTCCCCGATCTCGAAGTAGCGCCGGCTGTCCAGGTCGAGCTGCGGCCGGCGGCCCGTCACGAGGCAGAACGTGCACCACTTCAGCAGCGTCGTCATCGCCCACGGGAAGTAGTAGTGCAGGCTCGTGAGCGCGACGTCCGGGGATGCGTTGGCGTAGTCGATCGGGTGGACTTGATCGCCGCGGACCAGGCACTCGCACGAGTTGAACTCCCAGCGGAAGAAGGCGTTGACGAGGCGGCTGATCGTCAACACTTCCTCGCCGAGCTCCGGCGTCAGGAAGTCATGTGCCACCGCATAGCGGTCGTGCATCGGACGCTCGGGCCGGAACTTCATGACCATCGTTTCGGGACCGATCGAAAGCGAGCGCGCGAACACGTCGAAGTCCTCGACGGCCGCCTGCAGGTGCATCAGACGCTGCCCTGATTCGTCGTAGGCGCGCTTCAGCTCGTCGCGGTCGCGCACGCGGGTGACGCCGATCCACTGGCCGCCGTCGTACGGCTTCATGAACAGCGGATAGCCGATGCGCTCGGCTATCTCGGCCAGGTCGAATGCCTGGTTGTAGCGGGCGGCCGTGTACTGGAAGCGCGAGTTGTCCGGTGGGTCCTTGTAGGGGACGAGCACGGTCGGCGGGACCTTCAACCCGAGGCGGATCATCGCGCAGTAGGCCGCGTGCTTCTCCATCGACTGGAACGTGAACGGGCTGTTCAGCAGATACACGTCGTTCATCAGCGCGACCTTCTTCAGCCACTCGCGCGGGTGGTAGTACCAGTACGCGAGGCGATCGATCACGAGCTCGTAGCGCGGCCGGTCACGCAAGTCGAAGGGCTCGATCGTGATGCGCTCGGTCTGGATCCGGTGAGCGTGCCCCGCCGCGTCGGTTATCGGCCCGAGCCGCGCGACCAGGGTCTCGAATGCGCGCGGCCAGTCCTCCTCGGTACCGAGCAGCAGGCCGAGCAAATGGGTCGTCTCCGTCATCAGCAGAAGCGGGGCAGGTGGTGTGCAAGCTGCGCGCGCCACGACTGCCAGTCGTGCGGGACGTCATATCCCCACAGGTCCATCTCGTGCCGGATGCCTTTCGATTCGAGCAGCGCGGCGAAGCGACGCGTGGCGTCGAGCGAGCCGGTGGTGTCCTCCCACTGGCCCTGCCCGCAGACGAGCAGCAGGCTCAGCCGCCCGCGCAGCCAGTCGAGGTGCTCACCGTCGAGATGGACGACGTAGTCCATCGGATTGTTGAAGTACACCGCATCGCCGCGCTCGCCCCATCCGTCCCAGGCCGCCGGGTCGTAGTTGCCGGACAAGCAGATGGCCAGCGGGAAGACGTCGGCGCGCTTGAGCGCGAAGTTGGCGGCGTGGAACGCGCCGAGGCTGCAGCCGCAGGCGATCAGCTCGTTCGCGCCTCCGCACTCGTGACGGATGAATGGCACGACCTGGTCCAGGATCCACGATTCGTAGACCTGATGCCTGCTCGCCCGCTCCTCGAGCGGGATGGCGCGGTTGGACCACGACTCGGAATCGAACGAGTCGACGCAGTAGAGCTTCACGCGGCCGGCCTCGACCAGGTCGCCGACCGCGGCGACCATCCCGCGGCGCTCGAACTCACCGGCGTCGCCCTTCTCCGCCGGGAACGCCAGCAGGGGACGGCCCCAGTGCCCATACGACGCCACCCCGTTCACCGCGGCAGCCACAAACGCGCCAGCAGGCGTGTCAGGTGGGGGTCGAAGGCGTCGCGCCAAGCCGTGAAGTCGTGCATGCCGGGCACTTCGTGCAGATGCGCGGCGTAGCCCTGGGCGGCAAGCGACGAGGCCATGAGTCGATTGTTGTGGACGTTCTCCTCCTCTGCCCCGCAGGTCAAGGTCACCGGCACGGGGTCGGCGTGCGACCGGGCCCGCAGCACGCCACGTACGAAGCGCACGACGCGCGGGTAGCGCGCGAAGCGCGATTCATGGCGGTCGAAGCGCGGGACGAAGAAGCTGCCCGACTGCAGGAACAGACCCGCGAAGGTGCCAGGCCACGCGCGTTGCGCCTGGAGCATCGCCAGCGCGCCGAGGCTTGGGCCCATTCCCGCCGGCCGGCCCGCGACCATGACCGCCTCACGCAGCGCCGGGACGATCCGGCGGCAGAGTGCCCGGCCGTACCAGGCCGAGGCCGAGTACCACTCGTCACGGTTGCCCGGTGGCAGGAGCGCAACTCGAAAGGGAGGGAGCGCGCCGCTCTCGATCATCGTCGCCGCGTAACGCGTGAGCGACGCGCGCTCGTCGTATTCCGGCCCGTCATGCGCGACGAGCAGCGGTAGCTCGCCCCCGTGCGGCGACCAGATGCGAACGTCGAGATCACGCCTCAGCACACGCAGGCGGACGGTCTCGAACGTCCCTGCCAAGCGGCTATGGAGCAACCGGCCACTCATGCACAGGCTCGTTGCTGTGCATGTGTTCCCGGTAGCGAACCGTCATCTCGCGCAAAGCCTCGTGCCGGTCCATGCCGCGATCCGTGTAGAGGTGATGGAACATCTCGCTCTGCCAGGAAGCACCGTTGCGCAACATCACGCAGCGGCGCTCGATCAGCGTCAGCAGCCGGTCGCGCGTGTCAGCGGCCACACCCCAGCGGCCGAGACCCTCGTCGGCCAGCGGCAGCAGCCGCCGCACCACCAGCTCCGCCGCCGGCACCTCACCGACTCCGGGCCAGTAGACGCGGGCGTCGATCCCGTCGCGCGCGCCGGCGTGGAAGTTCTCCTCGGCGGCCGAGAACGACATCTGCGACCAGATCGGCCGCTCCGCCTCAACGAGCATGCGCAGCAGACCGTAATAGAAGGCTGCGTTCGCCATCGTGTCCACCACGGTGGGGCCGGCCGGCAGCACGCGGTTCTCCACCCGCAGATGCGGCTGCCCGCGGACGACGTCGTAGATCGGCCTGTTCCAGCGGTAGATCGTCCCGTTGTGCAGCCGCAGCTCGCCGAGCCGTGGGACGTCGCCGCGCTCGAGCGTCTCGAGCGGCTGCTCGTCCTCGCACAGCGGAAGCAGCGCCGGGTAGTAACGCGCGTTCTCCTCGAACAAGTCGAAGATCGACGTGATCCAGCGCTCGCCGAACCAGACGCGCGGCCGCACGCCCTGGGCCTTCAACTCCTCTGGCCGCGTGTCGGTGGCCTGCTCGAACAGGGCAATGCGCGTCTCGCGCCAAAGCTCCTTGCCATAGAAGAACGGCGAGTTGGCGCCAACCGCCACCTGGATCCCGGCGATCGCCTGCGCCGCATTCCAGTGCAGCGCGAACGCCTCCGGATCGACGTGCTGGTGAAGCTGCACGCTCGTGCACGCCGCCTCGGGCGCGATCGTGTCCGCGTGAGTCGAGAGCCGCTCGACACCTGCGATGGCGATCTCGAGGTCTTCGCCGCGCGCGGCGAAGATCTGCTCGTTCAGCAGCGTGTAGCGCGGGTTCGCGCTGAAGCTCTCGGCGTTCAGGTGGTGCGCGCCGATCGTCGGGAGGATCCCGATGATCATCATGTGGCCACCAACGGTGCGCGCCCGCTCCTCGGCGGTGTTGAGACTCGCGCGGGCGTCACGCTCGAGCTCCACGAACACATCGCCCCCCAACAGCCGCGGTTGCACGTTGATCTCGACGTTGAACTGTCCGAGCTCGGTTTGGAAATCCGGGTCGGCGATCGCCTCGAGCACCGGCGCGTTCACCATCGCCGGATCACCCTCTTCGTCGGTCAGGTTCAGCTCGATCTCGAGCCCGAACGAGCCGCGTGCCGGCTCGAACCGCGACTCGGCGAGCATGCGCGCGAAGACCTCGAGGTTGGCGTGCACCTTTCGCCTGTAGCGCTGGCGGTCTTCGCGCGTAAAGGTTCTTGCGGCTACCTCTTGACCCACAGGGCGCTCCTCCGTCGGCCGTGACTCGGCGCTTCACGGGGACCGTACCCGGGTATCCCCCGAACTCCAACTGTGCAGAAAGGAGACACAGCCGTGGCAACCCGCATGGAAGCCCAAGCAGCCCTGAGCCGCGTCCTTCTGGATCACGTGCGTGAGGACAACTATCCGAGCAACACGCAGATGACCCTGCTCGAGGAGTCGATCCCGCTGCAGATGGTCGACGAGTACCTCGAGATCCTGTTCGAGAAGGTCCAGAACGTGCGCAATCCGAGCATCCCGATGATCCGCCGGATCCAGCGCGTGGCCGAATCGCTGCCGCCAGTCAGCCGCTGACGTTTTTCGCAGCGCACTCCGGGTAGTGCTTTCTCGAGTGCTTCGGCGGCTGCTCATAACCAGCGCCTTCATCCTTTGCCTGGTCGCTCCGGCCGGGACGGCGCTTGCACGCTCGCAAGCCGTGGCCACCGGCACTGGCGGTGCGGCGGCCAGCGTCGACCGCGACGCCACGCACACCGCTATCGATGTCCTACGCCACGGCGGCAACGCGGTGGACGCCGCGGTGGCAGCGAATGCCGTGCTCGGAGTGACCGAGCCCTACGTGGCAGGCATCGGCGGTGGCGGCTTCATGACGATCTATCTAGCGCGCCAGCACCGCGTGATCACGATCGACGGGCGCGAGACGGCCCCCGCGGACATGCCGCAGGACGCCTTCATCGACCCGGACACCGGGCAGCCGATCCCGTTCTCGCCGCAGCGAGTGACGACCGGCCTGGCGGTCGGCGTGCCGGGCACGCTCGCCACGTGGGCGAAGGCTGCGCAGAGCTTCGGGACGATGCCCTTCTCCCGGTTGCTGCAGCCGGCAATCCAGACGGCGCGTCACGGCTTCGTGGTCGACCAGACCTTCCACGACCAGACCGAGCAGAACCGTTCGCGGCTGGACGGCTTCACCTCGAGCCGGGCCTACTTCCTCACGCCCGACCGCCAGTCGCCGCCGGTTGGGAGCGTGCTGCGCAACCCCGACCTCGCGCGCGCGTACACGCTGATCGCCCGTGAGGGACCGTCGGCGTTCTACGACGGCCCGATCGGCGCCGCGGTCGCGCAGACGGCACAGGACCCGCCGGTCGCGCCCGACGCGAACCTCGGCTTCCCGGTGCGGCCGGGCTACATGACCCCGGCCGACGTGCGCCGCTACACAGCCCCGTTCCGCGACCCGACCCACGTGAACTACCGAGGGCTCGACGTGTACGGCATGGCACCGCCGTCGAGCGGTGGCTCGACGGTCGGAGAGGCGCTCAACATCCTCGAGGGCTTCGACATGTCGACGCCGGACCGGGCGCTAGCGCTGCACCGATACCTCGAGGCGTCGCGTCTCGCGTATGCGGATCGCAACCGCTGGGTGGGCGACCCGGATTACGTGCAGGTTCCCCTCGACGGGCTTCTGTCCAAGGACTTCGCGAGCGAGCGCCGTTGCCTGATCGGGCCGACTGCGGCCAGCAGCCCTGTGGCGGCCGGCGATCCGTTCCCGCCCTTCGACACCAGCTGCAGCGCCGGCAACGGGTCCAAGCCGACCACCGATGAAGGCACCTCGACGAACCACCTCACGGTCGTCGACCGTGAGGGCAACGTCGTGAGCTACACCAGCACGATCGAGCAGATCGCCGGCAGCGCGATCGCCGTGCCGGGCTGGGGCTTCCTCCTGAACAACGAGCTGACGGACTTCGACCCCGCCCCACCGGCCGACGGTACGCCTGACCCGAATCTGCCGGCGGGCGGCAAGCGCCCGCGCTCGAGCATGTCGCCCACCGTCGTGCTGCAGGACGGGCGGCCGCGGATGGGCGTTGGAAGCCCTGGCGGCGCCACGATCATCACGACGGTGCTGCAGATCCTGCTGAACAGGTTCGACTTCGGGATGTCGCTGCCAGCGGCGATCGCGGCGCCGCGCGCGTCGCAGCGCAACGCCGCGCAGACGGAAGCCGAGCAGGGCTTCATCGATCAGTACGGCAGCGAGCTGACCAGCCGCTTCGGCCAGAGCTTCAAGCTGAACCCGGAGATCGGCGCGGCGACCGGAATCGAGTTCCTGCCGAGCGGCCAGCTGCAGGCGGCTGCCGAGCCGGTGCGGCGCGGCAGCGGCGACGCCGAGGTCGTCTGCCCGGCCGCCCTAGCGTCGGCCACTGCTCGCGCTCGCCGCAACGAGCCCGCCCGCGGCGACCGCCCACACAACGCCTGCGCCCAGCAGGTGCCACGGCCAGTCGAGCAGGTTCGCGAGCGGAAACGCCGCGACCATCGGCACTAGTAGATACGCGCTGCCGTTCCGGCGCACGGCGCGCACCAATAGCTCGCCGACCGCCGCGTACCAGGCGAGCACGAACGCGAGCCCGAGCACGCCGAGCTCGACCCACGCCTCGAGCGGAAGGTTGTGCGCGAACCTCGTCGGCCGCGGCCTCCGCTCGAGCTGCTCCTTGCGCGACGCCTGCAGGAAGGTGCCTGACCCATAACCCTGAAGCGGCCGGTGGCTTGCCGTCGCAACCGCCGCCCGCCAGATGCCGACACGACCATGCGACGCGTCACCCTGGCAGCCGCTGCCGCGGTCCGCCGCCACGCTCGCGCCGGTTGCTGCCACTGCCGCTACTGCGACGACAGCGATCCAGCCGCCCCGCCGTGCTGCAGCGAGGGGTCTGGCCGCGGCAACGACGCACGGCAGCGCCGCGAACGCCGACGCGGCGAGCAGGCGACCGGCGCCGGCATCCCCGAGATGGGTCCCTACGACGAGTGCGGATGCCGCCGCAGACGCGATAACCGCAAGCGCGAGCGGCCCGAGCTCCAAACGCCGTGGCGCAAGCCAGACCGCGGCGACCAACGATCCCCCGGCCAGCGCGACCGCCGTGCGGTTGGCGGTCAACGCGACCGAGACGGCCAAAAGCCAGGCGCAGAGCGCGCCCGCTACGGCGACACCGGCCCGCCCGCGCGTGCCGAAGGCGAGCAGGCGCGGAGGCACGCCGCTGACAGCTGCGGCGCTCGCGCGTCCAACGGGGCCTAGCGCATACAGGCGTGTGAGCGCCGTGCCGGCCAATCCCATCCGCGCGTGGCCCACGGCGCCGAGCGCGACGGCCACCGGTAACGCGCCCGCGCATACGAGGCCGACCGCCGGCGGGTATTCGAACGGTCCCGCCGGCCGCCAGGTCCCGCAGATGTTCAGCGCCAGCGGCTCGGACATCACAATCGCCGCGACCAGGCCGACGATCGCAACACCGAGACCCGCGGCCAGCAACAGCCCGGCATGCACCCACGGTGGGCGAAGCGTTGCCGCTGCGACCACCACGCCGGCGAGCGCCAGTACCGCGCCGCCGTCGCGGACGGCCTGTGACGGCGGGCCGATCGTCCATACCGAGCTGAGGGAGCTCAACAGCGCCAGCGCCGCCAGCGCCCATACCACCGGGGCGCGGATGGCTTGGGCGGCGTCCGCCGGTGTCCACCACGCCGCGGCCAGCACGGCAATACCTGCCAGAGTCGCGACGATCGAGCGTGCGTCCTGCGGATACCCGCCGCGCCATGCGACGGCGACGCCTACGACCAGGAGCAGCAGCAGCCAGCGCCACGCCGGTGGAGCGGCTGCGCTTCTAGCCGGTGTCGAGTCCGCGAACGGGCTCAGCCCCGTGCGCGCTTCATGCAGTTGTTGAACGCAGTCGCCGCAGCGTCCAGCTTGTCGGTGTAGTCAGGTGCGTCGGGGTCGAGCCCGTTCACGTCCTGCTGGTACTTCGCCTGGCAAGCCTTCTCGGCTTTCCGTTGCTTGGCAATCGCCGCCTTGTCCTTGGCGTACTGCCGCTTGACCGCCTTCTGGCACTTCGTCTTCGCAGCGCCGTTCTTCTTCGAGCACTTCGTCAGACCGACATTGCGCTTCGCGAGAGCACGGCAATCGCGGGCGTCGGCAAGCTGGTTGGCAGCCCCGTAGTACTTGTTGCACTGGCCGATCGACTTCGGGTTGGTCGGCTTGCTGGGCAGCGGGGTGCCGTACGCGTCCGCCTTGTTGCTGCGCGGCGGCTCACCAGGAGCGTTGATAGCCGTCACGAGCCCGACGACGATCAGGAGCGCGGCGACGGCAAGCAACGCGGCGCGGCGACGATTGTTCGAGCGTCCTTGCTCGTCCACAAAGCGACCCTACCGCGCCGCGGAGCGCTTATTCAACTCCGCTTTCGCGCGCTTCCGGAAGCGCATCGACTTGCCGAAATTCTCGCGGAGCATCGCGATGCGGCTCTTCGGCACGTTGAAGCCACCGATCGACTTGTGCGGGACGAAGACCCAGCCGCCGTCACGCTGCACGAAGTCGCCGCGCACCTGGAAGTTGCTCTGCCACGCAAACTCCGGTCCGTGCACATGCGCCGTCAGACAGGCGCGGCCCTCGGCCACGGGCACGCCCAGCGCGTCGACGTCGAAGCGGATGCATCCGGCCGGATGGTCGGGACTGACGGGCAGCCGGATCGCGAACGGGAACCCGTCGGGCGCCACTAGCGACAGCACCGCGGTCGAGAACGGAGGTGTGCCGAGCGCGTCCAGCCGCGGATCCCATACGGCGCGCTCGCCCGATGGCGGCAGTGGCTGGCTCTCCGGCTCCTCGTCGTGGCCCGAGCGCACCTCGTCCACGTGCGAGTCGAGCAGTTCGGGCTCGGCGCTGGCGTCGCAGCCCGGCCAGACATAGATCCGCTCGGGGCGCACGTGCACATAGATGCGGTCGTAGTACCAGCCCAGGCGCTGGCGGATGAACTCCGGCGGGTGCATCGACTTCGTGGCCGGCAGCTTCTCGCCGGATTCGCGCAGGTAGCGCTCGCGGTTCGCGTCGAGGTCACGGTCGTCGATCGTGGCCATCCCCTGGACCAGCACCATCGGCGGCTTGTCGATGCCGCTGCCGGTCGGGTCCGAGAACAGCAGGCCGACGTAGGGGTTGCGCGCGGCATCGTCCGCCTTCTTCGGATAGCCGATGCCGGTGGTGACGTCGATGCACTCGCCGCCGGGCTTGTAGTAGGGCGTGACGGGCCACGTGATCGGCTGGCCCTTGGCATCGATCGTCGTGAACTCGGTCGTGACGAAGCGGTCGAAGACCTGCTGCACCTCGACTGGAAGCGAGCTTGTCACGCCCCGACCCTAAATCACGTCAGCATCTTTGCAAGCCTGACTTGCGGCGCAGCCTCGGGCTCCACGAGCGCGTTGATCATCGACTCGAAATCCGGCAGCGCCAGCACCGTGCCGTCGTGCAGCACCATGAGGAAGCGGTCCATCCGGCGTAGGAAGGCGCGGTCGTGGGAGACGGCCACGACCGTCCCCTCGAAGCCCTCGAGCGCGGCCTCGAGAGCTTCGGCCGAATCGATGTCGAGGTTGTCGGTCGGCTCGTCGAGGAGCAGCAGGTTGTGCCCGTCCAGCTCCAGGCAGAGGATCTCGAGGCGTGCCTTCTGGCCCCCGCTCAGCACGTCGTACTGTCGCTGCGCGGCCACGGCCAGGCCGTAGCGGGCCAGGGCTGCCATCGCACGTTCCATGCCCGGAACCCGTCCGATGACCACGTCGAGGACCTGGCGCCCGCTGAAGTCGCCGCGCACGTTCAGCTGAGTGAAGTGGCCGATCGAGACGCGGTTGCCCACGCGCACCTCCCCGCGCCGGGCCACGCCGTGCTCGCCGGCGAAGGTCCGCATCAGCTGCGTCTTGCCGCCGCCGTTCGGACCGACGACGGCCACGCGCTCACCGAAGTGGATCTCGTCCGAGAACGGCTTGACCAGCTCGCCGATGCCAAGGGCCTTGACAACAAGCGCCAGCCGCGCCGAGTCGCCACCGCGGATGCGCATCTTGATCTGCTGGTCGGTCACAGGTGCCGGCGGCGGCCCCGCGTCCGCGAAGCGCCGCCAGCGCGTTTCGGCGGCGTCCGCCTTCTTCGCCCAGCCGTCCGCGTAACGGGCTCGTTCCTTGAACGTCTTCATCAGATGGAACAGCCGGCGCTCCTCTGCCTTCCAGCGCTTGACGGCGTCGCCGAGCTTGCGCTGGCGCTCCTCCCGCGCCCGTGGATACGACGTGTAGGAGCCGGGGTGCATCCACGCGCCGTTGCCTTCCAGCGTGAGGATCGAGCGCACCGCCGACGCGAGCAGGTCGCGGTCATGCGAGATCAGCAGGATTGTCTTGCGCGACGATGCGATCTGGCGCTCGAGCTCGCGCTTGGCGGGCACGTCGAGGAAGTTGTCCGGCTCGTCGAGCAGCAGCACCTCGGCGTCAGAGGCGAACACCACGTCGAGCACGAGTCGCTTGCGCTCGCCGCCCGACAGCGTCACCGCGGGGCGGTCCGCGAGCTCGGCGAAGGACGACCGCACGATGCGGCGGCAGGCCGCGTCCCATTGGCCCTCGAGCTCGTATCCGCCGAGGCCCGACCACTCGCCGATCGCGGTACCCAGGTCAATGCCGGCCTGGTCGTCGCCTGCGGCGAGCGCGCGCTCGGCGGCCAGCATCCGCTCGCCGGCGCTGCGCAGCACCGATGGGGCGAGCGCCGTCAGCAGCTCGCGCACCGTCCGGCCGTCGTCGCCGACGCCGACGTTCTGTGGCATGTACGCCACTCGCCCACCAACCGTGAACTCGCCCTCGTCCGCGGGCAGCTCGCCGGTCAACACCCGGAAGAGCGTGGTCTTGCCCACCCCGTTGGCGCCCACCACGCCCACGTGGTCGCCAGGCGCCACGTGAAAGCTCACGTCGCAGAACAGCAGGTCGCCACCCGGGTGCGCATAGGCGAGGGACGAACCGGTGACGTGGGCCATGGCTTCTAATTGTGAGCCAGCGCGTCTAGCGCGCCTTGAGCGCTTCCACCTTCGGCGCCATCGCCGCGCCGAGAGCCATCAAGCCGGACGCCGGGCGCACCATCACGGTCAGCTCCTCGATCAGGCCGCCGTCGTTCAATCGCAGCAGGTCGAGGCCCTGCAGCTGCTTGTCGCCGACTCGGGCTCGGAAGATCAGCGCGTGCGTGTTCCCAGCTTCGAACTCGTCCGTGTACTCGAAGTCCTCGAAGGTCTGCGAGACCGCGAGCAGCACCTGCCCGACAACCTCCTTGCCTTCGAACGGCGTGTGCGCGACCGGGCTGTGGAAGGTGACATCCATGGCAAGGCAGCCGATTGCTCCTTCGAAGTCGCGCGCTTCGACCGCGGCCCTGAACGGGGTGCTCATGCCGGCAACCTGTGCCTGCGGTACATCTCGGCGACCCACTTCGCGCCCCGGCGCTCGCGCAGCTCGCCGAGGAAGTCGCGTGCGCCGTCCGGCAGGTCCTCCCAGCGCGGCGACGGGTACGGGAACTCGGGCGGCAGCGCGATCGGGTAGAAGAGCGAAGCTGCCGTCAGGTCGGCGATCGAGAAGCTGTCCCCCACCAGGTACTGCTTGTCGCCGAGCTCCTCCTCGAGCACGTCGAGTGCGGCGATGGTCTTGTCGCGGCTGCGCGCCGCCGGCTCGTCGTAGATGTTCATCGCCTGGCGCATGCCTACCCGTAGCAATGGGAACGTGCGGCGCAGCAGCGCCCGGCTCGCGCCGGTTGCACCTTCGGTGAACAGCGGCACGACCATGTCCGGGTAGGGCAGGAGCTCGTAGTAGACCGCGCGCCTGATGTGGGGCCCGAGCTCCTCGTCGAAGTGATCCTCGAGCTCAAGCGCGCGCCGGCGTTGGGCCGTGTCCGAGGGGATGAGCGGCGGCTGCGGCCAGCGCTCCTCGATCGCCTGGAGGATCGCGCTCGAGTCACCGATGCCCTCGCCGTCGATCGTCATCACGGGCGACGTGACTATTCCCGCCAAGCGCTTCGTGATCAGACGGTGGACGCCGGGCAGCATCGAGCGCCGCGTGTGCGGAATGCGCTTGTAGTCGAGCGCCCAGCGCACCTTCTCGTTGTAGTGAGATATCTGCAGCTGCCACAGGCACGGGCGCTGCTGCTCGGATGCCGCGGTCGTCATGGGCCGAGATCATCTATGGCGGCCGCGACCTCGGCAACCCCTGGCTGCGGCCCGAAGCCGGTCAGGCACCACGTCGCGCCCGCCTGCTCCCACGGCGCGGGGTCGGTCCCCGCCGGGTTTGTGACGACGATGTCGAACCCGTCGTCTGGGCGCTCCGCGCGCACTTCCTTCGTCAGCTCGGCCAGCTCGCCCGGTCCCGGCAGGTCGATCGGAAAGAGCCCGTCCCACTTGAGCGCCCGCCGCACCGGCCGTCGGTTCGGCCAGCGCGCCGCGAGCCAGACCGGGATCCGTGGCTTCTGCGCAGGGCGCGGCTGGAACTCGCCGTCCCAGAAGGCCACGAGCTGCTCGAGACCCTCGTCCAGCAAGCGTGCTCGCTCCTTGGCATCCGCCTCCTCGCCGAACTTCGAGAACTCGCCCGAGTTGTCGCTGCCGAGGCCGGCGCCGAAGATCAGGCGCCCGCCGCTGAGCCGATCGAGCGTCACCGTCTCGCGCGCGAGCTTGTGGATGCGGCGGCGAGCGGGCGGCGTGACGAGCGGTCCGATCCGCATGCGTTCGGTCGTGCACGCGATCGCGGCCATGCATACCCACGGATCGGCGAGGGCTGTAACGGGGTCGCGGTAGTCCACGTGATCCCAGAGGAAGAAACCGTCCCAGCCGGCGGCCTCTGCGCGCGCGGCCAGATCCGCCAGGACGCGCGCCTCGGCGAGCTCGTCGAACGGCGCAACGAAGATGCCGCGGCGTGCCACGGGGGCATCGTACGGACTCCGTGTCACTGGGCGGACATGGCGTGGATTAGGTATCGCCTGGCCCGGGATCTACTACCTAGCGACAACGCGTGGGACGCGAGCCCTCAAGGAGGTTGGGGCGCAATCGGACTGCGTGGTTCAAGTAACCACGAATAGAGGTCCCGAATGGATTTGGTCCACCCGTCCCGTCTGTCTGAAGAAGAGTTGATCGCGCGCCACCGCCACGGCGACCGGGCGGCGCTCGAGGAGTTGACCGCTCGCTACCGGCCGCTCGCAAGCGGACTGGCGCGCCGCTACTCGTACACGAGTGAGTCGAGCGACGACCTGGAGCAGGTCGCATCGATCGGGCTCGTCGCCGCGATCAACCGCTACGACCCGACGCGCGGAAAGTCGCTGCGCGCCTTCGCCGTGCCGACGATCCTGGGCGAGCTGCGTCGTCACTTCCGCGACACCGGCTGGGCGGTGCACATGCCGCGGCCGCTGCAGGAACGCGCCCGCGACGTGCGCGAGACGACGCAGAAGATGACCGGCGAGCTGCAGCGGTCACCGAATCCGCGCGAGGTTGCCGAGCGTATGAGCATCTCGGTGGAAGCCGTGCTCGAGTCGCGTGCCGTTCGGCGCGCGTACAGCCCAGACTCACTCGACGCCCCGCCGAAACCTGCCGAGGACGGGTCGCCCATCAGCTGGGATACCGTGCACGGCTGCGAGGAAGACGGCTACGCGCGCGTCGAGGCAACCGTGCTGGTGGAGCGTGCGATCCGCTCGTTGCCCGAGCGCGAGCGCCAGATCATCCAGCTGCGCTACGGCGCCGAGCTGAGCCAGGCGGAGATCGGAAACGCTCTCGGCATCTCGCAGATGCACGTGTCGCGGCTGCTGCGTCGCTGCCTCGAGCGCGTCGGGGCGATCGTGCGCGTCTAGCGCGGAAAGACCAGCGAGGCGTGGATTCGGCCATCCTCGGCGGCAATCCAGAGTGAGCCGTTTTCGCTCCTGAGAACTTGGGCCGGTCCAGGCTGCGCGGGTTCGCGGAACTCGATCTCGGCGTCGAGCTCCTCGGGCTCGGGACCGGCGGCGACCAGCTCCTCGAGCGGCTCCCAGTAGACGGCGTTGTTCACGTGCGCGGCGACATCCGCATCGGTGGCCCGGAAGAACCACGGAGTGGACGGCTCGTCCCCGGCCGGGTTCGGATGGCGCAGCCGTGCCTTGACCTTGCGGCCCTGCGCCGATTCCGCGTAGTAGTCGTCGAACGAGCTGGGCAGCGGTGCCGGCAGGCGCGACACCGGGTTCAGGTGGACCCAGATGCCGGTGACGTCCACGAGGCCGGTTTCGGTCGTGAAGGTGACGCGGCGCTCGGCCCAGAGCCGCGCGTAGCCGCTGCAGAACGTGAGGCCGTCGACACGCTCGCCGAAGCGCGGAAAGCGCTCAGCGCGGATGCGCATGCGACGGACCACCCAGGCCGACTGCTCGACGACGCCGGCATCGTCGACGTCGGCATAGGCCAGGTCCTGAACCCAGCGGGCAATCGCATCCATGCGGACACGTCCACTGGGAGCCGCATCCGCAAGGCCGACTCGGAAGGTCTCCTCGTAGATGCGCCCGACGGCCGGAACAGGAACGATCTCGCTGAGCTCCACGCGACGAATGGAAGCGGATGCCCGGCTACCTCCGTCGCTTGGTGCGGCAAACCTTGTTCCTGTGTGAATGGCTTCTCACGCAGCGCCGCTTCGGCTTCGCCTTCGCGGGCTCCGGCGCGAAAGCCTGCGGCACGACGCTCTTCAGCCATGCACGGATCGGACCCTCGGCGAGGCGTGCGTACACACCCGGCTTGCCGGACTGCGCGCACCCCGCTCCAAAGCTGGTCGCCGCCGCCAACCGGAAGCCGCGCTTCACGCTCGCCAGCAGCGGCCCGCCCGAGTCGCCTTCGCAGGTGTCGGTCCCGCCCTGCGGGTAGCCCGCGCAGACCATTGTCCTGGCGTCGAACGAGCCATCGTCGGTCGCTTCGCTCAAGCCTCCCGGGTACGCCTTGGCGCAGTAGGCATCCGTCGTCACCGGCACGCGCGCGGATTGCATCTGGTCAGGTGGCCCCGACGCGTCCTGCGACGTCTTCCCGAAGCCTGCCACCGTCGTCATCGCGCCGGCCTTCCAGCTGGAGCGCTCCCGCACCGCGGCGATTCGCATCGGCGCGATCCGCGTCGGCTTGTCCAGCTTCATCAGCGTGACGTCGTTGCCGGTCCCGTTGGTCAGTATGTAGTCGGAGTCGACGAGAACCTGACTGACGCCGTGCGCCTCGCCGCCGTGGCCGTCCGTGTACACGCTGCCCAGCACGACCTGGTAGGCGCTGGCCGGCCAGGCCACGGGCGCAGGGACGATGCCCTGGCTCAGCGATCCCGTCGCGGACCCGCAGTGACCCGCTGTGAGTACCCACTGCGGGGCAATCAGCGTGCCGGTGCAGCCGAACACGCCCATGATCTGCACGTTCGCGACGTAACGCATCTGCCCTGGCGGAACCTGCTTTCCGCCCACGACCGCCTGCGCGGGCGCAGCCAGCGCCAGGGCCAGAGCGAATGCTGCGAGAAAAACCCTCACACAGAACTAACGGGCCAGGGGAACGGTCCTGGCACCCACTCGCCCTGGAGCTCGGAGTACGCCACTTTCGGGTCGCTCGTGGGCTGCGGCGACTGCGCGTTGTAGTTCGCCGCCAGCGGGTCGTGCGGGTATTCGAGCTCCTCGTCCGGTAGGCGTGCTCCGACCATCAGGATCGCGCAGGGGCCGTCGCCGGCGCCGACGGTGATGTGGCGCGTCATGGGCGCGCAGTTGAAGAAGTCCCACTTGCGCATGACCACCTCCTCGCCCTCGACGATCAGCCGGCACTCGCCCTCGAGCACCATGAACGACTCCTGGTTCGACTCCGCGTGGTACATCGCATTCGGCTGCCCCGGCCACAGCACGTGGATGCCGATCCCGTAGTGCGGGAAGGGTGCCTTGTCCAGGTCTTCGAAGCGGATGTACTGCCCGGCCTCTGGATGCTTGAACGAGACCGCATCGGCCACGTTCATGATGAACCAGCCGGGTCCGTCAGGTGCCAACCCGCCTGACTTGTCTACGAGCTTCGCTTCAGGTACCGGCATCCTGCGACCGTAACCGAGTCACAGCACGGGCGTCTCAGCGGCGAAGCGGTCGGCAGCCTCGAGGTCGAACTCGCCCGCGTCGCTGCCGAGACCACCTGCCACGAGCGAGGCACACGCGCTGCCCAGGCGCGCGGCGTCTGCCGGCGACCGACCCAGCGACAGGCCGCGCATGAAGCCCGCGCTGAAGGCGTCGCCGCAGCCGGTCGTGTCGACCACGTCGGTCTGGAAGGCGGGCACCCGCTCGACGCCATCGGCGGTCACGACCACGCTCCCACGCGCCCCGCACGTGATCGCACAGCCACCGATGCCGCGCTCGATCAGCGCGCGCCCGGCCGCCTCGACGTCATCCGTCCCAGTCAGCTTCATCGCCTGGTCCTCGTTCGGCAGGAACCAGTCGACCTGCTCGAGTGCCGGAGCGATCATGTCCAGCAGCTCCGGCCAGCCGTCCGCCAGCACGTCCGCCGACGTGCGCACGCCGTGCTCGCGGCAGAAATCGAGGATCTCGGGCGCCAGCTCGTGCATGAACTCGGGCCCGCCGAGGTGAAGGGTGTCGGCCTGCTCGATCACGTCCCACGGCACGTCGTCGCGCGTGAAGCTCGCGTTCGCGCCGATCACGTGCAGCGCCGGCCGGTCGCCGTTCTGGCGGATCGGCAGCACGCTCGCCGACGTCTGGACGCCGTCCTTGCGTGCCAGGCGATCGGTCTCGACCCCGAGCCGCCCGAGCATCGTCACGAGCAGATCGCCAAGGTCGTCGGCGCCGATGGCTCCGACGGTCACGGTCGGCGCACCGAGCTTCGCCGTCGTGATCGCCGTGCCGCCGGCGGCCCCGGCCGGCGAGACGCGGATCTCCTCGATCAGCGCGCCGCCCTGCCCCTCAGGTATCGCCTCGACGTATTTCGCATGCACGTCGAGCACGTGGGCTCCGAGCGTCACGAACAGCGGCTGATCGGCCATCAATCGTTCTCCTTCGTCTGCCCGTAACCAAGCCGCGCCACCTGCGCGGCAACGTCCTGCAGTTGCTCGTCGCTGAGCGCGAATGGCTCGCCGATCGCGCGCGCCCGCCAATACACGGTGCACGCCCACTCCACGAGCAGGGCCGACTCGAGCGCATGTGCCAGGTCGTGCCCATAGCCGACGTGGCCGTGGTTCTGCATCAGGCACGCCGTCCGTCCCTCGAGTGCGCGCACCACGTTCCCCGCCAGCTCCTCGGTGCCGAACGTCGCGTACGGCGCCACCTTGAGCGAGCCGCCGAACATCAGCATCGAGTAGTGGACCGCCGGTACCTCGTCGACCACGCACGACAGCGCGGTCGCGTATGGCGCGTGCGTGTGCACCACGGCGCCCGCGTCCATGCGCTCGTAGAGCAACAGGTGCAGCGCGAGCTCGGATGTGGCTGCCAGCGGGCCGTCAACCAGATTGCCGCCGAGGTCGACCACGGCCATCTCCTCGGCTCGCATCTCGCCGAATACGCCGCCGGTCGGCGTGACCACCACCTGGTCCCCGGCGCGGACACTCACGTTCCCGGCGGTGCCGACGACCATCCCCTCGGCGGCAAGCCGCGCACACGCGGATGCAACCTGTTCGCGAGCCCCCTCGAGCACGGCGCTGGAGGGTATGAGAGTCTGGTGAAAGCCGCCGCCACGGCGTCGCCTCATCCAGTAGGGTCCCCGCCGCATTGGACCTCGCGGACCTCGTGCGGCTGCATAACCGCTTCATGATCGGCTTCGACCTCGCACTCGGGTCGGCCACGCTGGTCGCCCCGCGCGCGACCCTCCGCTTCTTCGGCCATGAGGAGCCGTCGCCCGAGGTGCTGGCGGGCTTCAGGCGCCTGGCGTGGGTCTGGTTGACGTTTGCGGCCGCGCACGCGAACGCCGAACGGCGCGGCGAGCCGGAGGACTGGTGGGCGCTCGCCTGGCTGCGCGGCAGTGAGATGCTCGCCGATCCGATCTGGTCCGCGTCTCCTGGCTGGCGCCGCCCCGGCAGCCGGCCGTCGCTGTGGTTCTCGGGCGTCGCCAACACCGCCATGACCGCCGGATTCGCCTGGATGGCCAGCCGCAAGCCGCCGCGTCGGCGGCGACTGCTCGGCCGCTGACACGACGCTCCCCGGACAACTGGTTAGCATCGGCGACCGCGTGGACCTTCGCAGGGAGCAGGTCGTCGTAGAGATTGAGCGCTACCGGATCCAGGGCGCTCTGCATCTGCCCGCCGAGGGCTATCGCTCACGACTGTCGGACTACATGAACCAGCGCGAAGCCGAGTTCCTGCCGATGACGGACTGCAAGATCACCACGCTCGAGACCCAGCAGGAGCGCACGGTCCCGTTCATGTTGGTCGCCCGCCGCCACGTGCGGCTGATCGCCCCGGTCGACGTGGCCGAGGATCAGGTTGCCTAGCGCAGGTCGACGCACATGGGCCTGACGGTCGCGGTCACCGGCCCCACCGGCGACATCGGCCGCGCCTTCCTGCGCGACCTCGACGACTCGCCCGAAGTCGACCGGATCATCGGCATGGCTCGTCGGCCGTTCGACCCGGGCACCTTCGGGCTCGAGAAGACCGAATACCGCCAGGGCGACATCCTCGACAAGGACTCGCTCGGCGACCTGGTCGACGGCGCCGACGTGCTCGTCCACCTTGCGTTCATCATCCTCGGCGGCCGCGAGGAGACGCACCGGATCAACCTGGAAGGCACGCGCAATGTCTTCGAGGCGGCGAACTCGGCCGACCTCAAGCGCTTCGTCTACACCTCATCGGTGGCGGCCTACGGCTTCCACGACGACAACCCGCAGCCGTTGACCGAGGAAGTCGTGCCCAAGGGCACGAATGAGTTCTATTACTCGTCGCAGAAGGCGGAGCTCGAGCGCGAGCTGCACCGCATGGCTGACGGCAGCGACGTCGACACCTACGTCTTCCGGCCGTGCATCGTCGCCGGGCAGGACGCGCTCACGCTGATCTCGGCCATGATGGAGCAGCTGCAACTGGGCGGCCGGCTGCCGCAGATCACGACGTTCCTCACCAGCGTGCCGATCCTGAAGCCCGTGCTGCCGGATCCCGGCACGCTGTTCCAGCTGGTGCATCACGACGACGTCGCTCAGGCCTTGACGGCAGCGGTGACAGGCCGCGGCGAGCCCGGCATCTACAACCTCGCCGGCGAGGGGACGATCTCGTTCGGCGATCTGGCCTCGGCGCTCGGCTGGTACTCGGTGCCGGTGCCGAACTTCGCGATCGACGTCACGGCCGAGGTGATCGCTCGCATCCCGTTCGCACCCGCCCAGCTCTCGTGGATCCACGCGGCGCGCGTGCCGGTCGTGATGGAGACCCAGAAGGCGCGCGAGAAGCTCGGGTGGGAGCCGCACTACGACACGCGCGAGACGCTGGCCGAGACGATCGTCGGCGCGCGCGAGGAAGGCCTGATCTAGGTGATGGCGGGCGTAGTCGAGGGCATCTTCGTCGGCGCCGTTGACGAGGGGCCGCTGGAAGCCGCGGACCAGGTGCAGGTGCGCACGGGCGCGGGCATCGAGGGCGACCGCTACGGCGACAAGGACATCACGCTCTTCGAGGCCGAGGCGATCGAGGTGCTGAAGGCCAACACGGGCATCGACCTGCAGCCGCGTGAGATCCGCCGCAACGTGATGACGCGCGGCATCGCACTGAACGATCTGCTGGGGCACCGGATCCGCGTCGGCGGGGTGGAAGCCGTCGTGACTGAGCTCTGCCACCCGTGCAGCCATCTCCAGAAGCTCACGTACCCCGGCGTGCTTCGGGGCCTCGTGAACCGCGGCGGCCTCAACGCCGACGTCGTCGAGGGCGGCGCTATCCGGGTTGGCGATGGCATCGAGGATCTCGGCCCGGCCGCCGAACATTCGTCTAAAGACAACTAGGTTGTCTCAACCACGCCGCTTAGGCGCCGATCCGATCTACGGATGTGTTCGGCCTGAGTCCACAGCTTGCGATCGGCTTCGCCGCGGTCGCCGGCTGTATTGGCTTCTTGATGGGCCGCATCGGCGCCCGCCGCCAGCTCCGGCAGCTCGCCCAGATGGCGCGCGTCGACTCCGTGACCGGCCTTTGCAATGCAAGCGCGTACGAGGAGGCGCTCGACAACGAGATCGAGCGCGCGCGCCGCAGCGGCAGCCGCCTGGGCGTGCTCGTCGGCGAGGTCGATGACCGCTCGGCCATACATGCGGAACTGCTGGCGAGCGCCGGGGCGATCTTCCACACGACTACGCGCCAGATCGACACCGCTGCGCATCTCGGCCGTGGTCGCTTCGCGATGGTGCTGCCGTACACCGACGAGCACGGCGCCTACCTCGTGGCCGAGCGCATCCGCCAGCGAACAGGAGCGCTGCCGTCCGGTGGCATCCCGATGAGCATGGGCGTCGCGGGCTTTCCGCGCTCCGGCGCAAACGGACACGCCGTTCTGCACGCCGCGGAGGCGGCGCTTGCCGAGGCGCGTGCAGCCGGTGGCGACCGGGTGATCCTGCTGCAGCGGGTGCCGTCGACTGCGCGCGTCGAGATCGACCTGTCGGCGCTGCGCGAGCGGCAGGTCGGCTAGGCCACTAGTTCGCCCGCAGCGGCGGGCGCTCACCGCTCACCAGGCGCGGCTTCGACACGTACATGGCGGCGTCGGCCACGCGGGTGAGGCCCGCAACCGTGTCGCCGTGCGTCGGGTACTCGGCCACGCCCCAGGACAGACTCACGTCGGCGGTCCGCTCGACCTGCTTGCGCATGCGCTCGCAGAGGGCAGCGCCCTGAAACTGGTTGGTGGCCGGCAGCAGCAGCGCGAACTCGTCGCCACCAAGACGGCTGGGCACGTCGGATGCGCGGCACGTCTTCTGAATCAGCTCGGCTGCCTGACGCAGCACGGCGTCACCGGCCTGGTGCCCGCGCGAGTCGTTGACGGCCTTGAACTCATCGAGGTCGAGGATCGCCAGGCTGAAGATCTCGCCGTAGCGGCGCGAGCGGTCGAGCTCGCGCTTGAGCAGCCGGTCGAACTCGCGCCGATTCGGCAGCTCGGTCAAGGCGTCCTGGGTAGCGCTTTGCAGCAGCGCCTGGAACAGCTGCGCATTGGAGATTGCCAACGCCGCCTGCTGGGCGAACGCGTCCAGCACTTCCCGCTCCCACTCGTCGAAGGCGTCGCCCGAGGGCGCGATCGCAATCAGGACCCCGTGGAAGCGGTCGTTCGAGACGAGCGGCACGGAGCGCAGCGGCCCGCCCATCTCGCGCGGATGCTCCACGTCCAGCGGCCGGCTCAGCGCCCCGGCGCACAAGTGAACCCACACGGCCAAGCGCCTGCGCGAATCGGCATCGAGACCAGACGTGCGCACGAGTGTCAGCTCGCCATCGACCGGCGTGAACAACGCGAACTCGCGATCGGGACAGGCGCGGAGCGCGTTCTCGATCGTCCGGTCGAGCACCTCATGGAGGCGCAGGTCAGATGACAGGTCTTGCAACCAGCACTGCGCACCCAAGCCCGTCATCGGTAATACCGTTGTCCCCCGCATGGCGGAGTTGAAACGCGTTATGCGGGACAGCCTTCACATGGACGGGGGTTACCCGCCGTACCTGTCCGCCACGATCGAGGGCTGTTCGATCGGCGCGCCCTCGTCGATCGACCACGCGAGACGGATGAACTGCGCGTGCGACCACGCAAGCGGCGTCGCCGAGAACGTGCCTTCGCCGCGAGGGAAGCCCGGCTGCCCCGAGGGCGGGTTCTCGTCCCAGACCTGCTCGGGAATCATGTAGCCCTGGTTGGCCGCGCCCGCCATCGAGGCGAGCCGTCCTTCCGCTCCCGGCAGGCCGGCGGCGAGCTCGTACTCGCCGCGCTCGCCCGCAAAGATCGGCCAGATCCTGCCGATCGTGCGGAAGGTATCGGGGTCGCTGATGTCCCACGGGTCCCCGTTGCGCATCTCGCCGTAGCCGTCGTAGTTGTAGCGGTGCCAGAACATGCCGTTCAGCGTCGTGACGCCCAGCTGGTCGTCAACCACCTTGACGGTGTTCTGGATCGTCGGATCGTCGGCTGGCTTCACGCCGAGGCGCACGAGCTCGAGGAAACTCGGGTCGACGATGCGTCGCTGGTCGGCCGCGGAGGGGCCGCCGTCACCGATCGAGTAGGTCCTCCCGTTGTCGGGCTGGGCGTCCTTGGTCAGACGCAGGTAGTACGGCTGGCTCGAGTAGGGGCCGTTCGTCGTGGCCGTCCACGACTCGACGTTCTGCTGCCAGTCGTCGGCGGTGCTCTCGTACTGGTCCGCAGAGGCATCGTCGCCATTCGCCCGTGCGATGTCGGCAGCGCAGACGAGCCCGGCGATCTCGGCCGCGATCGTTGCCGGCGACCAGCCGCTCTGGTTCTCCCAGCGCTCCTGCGGGGTCTGCGGGCCGTTGGCGACGATGTAGTCCGCCGCGCGCTTGACGTGTGCCCACGTGCTCGCGTCATCGCGCTCCAGCTGCCAGGCGAGCACAATCGGGAACGCGACCTCGTCGAGCTGCGTGTTCGTCCAGTGAGGCGTTCCGTCCACAGTCGAGTTCTGCGGGAACGACCCGTCGGGCTTCTGCTGGCGCTCGAACAGGTAGGTGAGCGCACGTTCGGCTCCGGCGCGGTCTCCATCGGCCATCAGCGCCGTCGCGATCTCGTACAGGTCACGCGACCAGACCAGGTGGTACGCGCCCGAGGGGCTCTCGAGTCCCGTCCCCCACACCCAGGGCATCGTCGGCGACGCGATGTAGCCCCCGCGGTAGGTCTTGTCCTCGTGGGCCGCGAGCGTCATGGCCGACACGTCGTACTCGGTCGGGAACGCGGAAGCGCTGTCCGGCATGGGATCGAGCGAGTCGAGATAGTCGTGCCAGCCGCTCTTGTAATTGCCCGCGACGCGGCTGAACCCGGCTCCGAGCGACCCGTTCGCGGCGGCGAGTGCGGCGGACGTGTTGCCGCCGAAGCCGAGCGCGATCGTCACGTGGCGGGTGCCGCGGCCGTTGACCCGCGTCTTGCCCATCTGCACGACGTTGCCGCTGGGCGCCGAGGTGTAGGTCCAGAACATCTTGTAGTCGTTGCGCAGGTCCTGCCAGCCGTCGCTCGTGCCGAGGTAGCCGTTGGACACCTTCGTGAAGCCTGGCCGCGCGACGAGTGCGCTGGCCGTTGTCGAGTCGTACGCGAGCAGTCGGTTTCCGGAGCTCTTCCCGGAGTCGTCCATGCCGTTGTTGGTCAGCGACGGGTCGTAGAGCGCGTACAGGTCGAGCGGCTTGCGCGTCAGCGACTGGAAGTTCACGTCGATAAGGAGGGTGTTGCGGGCCGGGTCGGTCACGTAGGTCTTCGTGATCCGGTAGCGCCCGGACTTGGCGGTGTTGATCTGCCGGTAGGTGAGGCTGCGCGAGTCGGCGAGCTCGACGCGCTGCGTGGTGGCGTCGCTCTCGCGCTCGGCGAACGTCTTGCCGTCGGAGACGATGAACTGCAGGTCGCGCACGCTCGGGGTTCCGAGGTCCGGGTAGTAGACCTCGGTCAGCTTGCCGTCGGAGAGGGTGTGCCAGACCTTGCTCCCGGTCGTTGTCGAGGTGCCAAAGCCGACCTTGTTGGCCGGAGTCCAGGTTGCGTCGCCCCCTGGCGCGCCCGGCGCTGTGCCACCGACCGCAACGGCGGCGCTGGGGATGGCGAGCGCCAACAGCACGACAACGCTCGGCGGAAGAACGGCTCGCAACCTCAACATCGGGACTCCCTCCCCGGATGACTGACCTGAGGGACGGATACCCGGCGCGCTTGCCGCTACACGAGAACGTGCGAACGGGCCGCCGTGTGCGTGACATCACAGTAACCCTGGCGTCCAGTCTGTGTTGAGTATTGTGACACAACGATCCAAGAACGCAATCTCTGCCTGAAGGGAGTCAGCAGTGCACAAGACAGTTCTCAGTAGAACGCCACTACGCAAGCTGCGCCGGCGTAGCCACGCCCGCGAGGCGGTACAGGTCCATTTCCATCAGGGGCCGCAGGGCCAGCCTGTCCCCTGCTACGACAACCACTGCCCGAACCCGCGGCTGTCGCTGTAAGAATCGCCGGGTGCGCACGCTGAGTACGGTTTCGACGGCTGAGGCCCTCGAACAGGATCTCCAGCGGCGCATCCTCCAAGGCGACTTCGTCCCCGCGGAGCATCTCCGGGAGGTGGAGCTGTCCGAGGAGTACAAGGTCGGTCGCCACACCTTGCGTGCGGCGTTCGACCGGCTCGTGCGGCGCGGGCTGCTCCTGAAGGAGCGCAACCGTGGGGTCTCAGTGCGGCAACTGACGGCCGACGACCTCAGGGAGATCTACGAGCTTCGAGAGGCCCTCGAGGTCGAGACGATGCGGATCCTTGCCGGGCGCCGGATCGTGCCGGAGGCAGCGGTCGAGCGGACAGAGGTCCTGAAGGGCCTGAGCTCGCGCTCGCCGCGAGTCGAGGTGATCGAGGCCGACCTGGGCTTCCACCGGGCGCTGGTCGCCGCCACCGAGAACTCGCGGCTCACGCGCGTGCATCACGAGCTCGGCGCCGAGATCCGGCTGTGCCTGTCGCAGCTGGTCACGGGCTATGCAACACCACGCGAGTTGTCGATCGAGCACGCCCTGCTGCTGGAGCCGCTCGAGCGCGGGCGGCCGCAGGCAGCCGAACGCGCGATCCGAGAGCACTTCTCGCACGCACTCGATTGGCTGGTCGAGCACAGAACCCCATAGCGCGTAACAAAAGGGGACAGTCCCCTTTGTTACAGCCGGTCCGCCTTCGATCGAGCCGCATGGGTGGGAGAGCTGGTAGCTCTCAGAACGGAGAGGGAGGTGCCCGGGTTCACGACATATGTCCCAGGTGATACGTCGCTCATGTCTCGGGACATAGGTCACACCCAGACCGCCGCATGCGGCGGCGGAGGAGCCCGGCGGGCGACGAGACCGCCGCATGCGGCGGTGCGCGTCCGGAGGTGGGCGAACAGTCGCGCGCATGTCCCGTGCTCGCGTCGCCGTTCTCCAGATCGTGTCCAAGCAGCTGACGGTCACCGCGGCAGCCGCCGAATCCGGGATCTCGCGCCGGCACCTGCAGCGCCTGCTCGCCCGTTACCGCGAGGGCGGCCTGGGCGCGCTCGAGCCGCGCTCGCGTCGCCCGAAGAGCACGCCGATGGCAACCTCTGCGGAGGTCCGTGCGCGCGTGGTCGCGCTGCGAGTGCAGTTGATCGCTGACGGGCTCGACGCCGGTCCGGTCACGATCGCCTGGCATCTCGAGCGGGAGGGTCACACGCCGCCGGCGCCGGCGACGATCAGCCGAATCCTGCACCAGGCGGGGCTGATCACAGCGCAGCCGCGCAAACGGCCGCGGTCCTCCTACACGCGCTTTGAGATGGCGCAGCCGAA
>DATBDN010000022.1:0-37594 GCA_036269895.1 Thermoleophilaceae bacterium | reverse complement strand
CGGTTGCCTCTCACTCGACAGGTGCAAGCTGGCGAACCCCGGCGACCGCGCTGGAGGAGCGGGGCCCGGTCCGCGCTACTGGGTGGGCGACGCGAGGCCCTGAGCTCAGGCCGCCTGCCGCTCGGCCGCCTTGTCAGCGCCCAGATGCCGGCGCAGGAACTGGTGCGAGTACCGCCTGACTGAGCGCGCGCTCGACCTCTATCCCTGCAGTACTTCACGCAGGGGTACGTCGCGCCGACGACAGCTTCCGGAACCGGTACCGGTGCGGGCGACACCGCCGGCAACAACCTCGGCTATCCGCGCCTAGGCCGCGAGACCGGTCATCTCGTCCACGCGCGCCAGCCAGCGCGTCGCTCCAAGTTCGGCGTAGATCGCGCGGGCCTCGCCCAGCGCGACCTTGTCGTCGCGCCGGCGCGCCTGGTCCAGCAGCGCGTGCGCGAGCAGTGGGCGCGCCCCAACCGAGCGCAGCAGGCCGACGGCCTCGCTTTCGAAGCGTCGCGCGCCGTCGCTGTCGCCGCGGGCGTGAGCGCGCTCGGCTGCAAGGCGCGCGCGGCCGGCGCGCAGCACCGGCTTCGCCCGCACGGGCGGCAACGCCGTGACGTATTCCTCCAGCTCGCGCATCACGGCCTCGTCCCCGAGGCCGAGTGCAGCCTCGATGCCCAGTGCGTACGCCGCCTCGCGGAACTCCCCGGCCATCACTGGCTCGCTGAGGCCGGTCCGCGCGAAGCCGAGCGCTTCGTCCATCTCCCCGCGCTCGATTGCGTTCTGGCCAAGGACGATGTTCGCGCAGGCCATGGCGTCGACGTGCGTGGAGTCGCGCATGTCGAGCGCGATCGCATGGCAGTGCTCGAGCGTCGCGTCATCACCGCGCGCCGCCGCGACTTGTGCGATGTAGGCCGCGGCCGCCAGAGCATCGAGATCGGCGGTGCCGCTGAACAGAGTCGCGGCGCTGCGCGTGGCCTCGTCCCAGCGGCCGAGGATGACGAGCGGGGGAACGCCCTGCGACAGCAGCGGCCGCTCCCACTCGCGATCGCCGAGCTCGCGGGCACGGACGAGTGCTTCGTTCACCTCGGTGACCGCGTCCGCGAGCAAGTCGGCCTCGAGCCAGACGCTCGCCAGGTTGTAGCGCGCGCGCAGCGCGATCGCGGGCAGGTCGTGCTCCTCTGCGATCGACAGCGCCTGGCGCACGACGCCGATGCCCTCCTGAGAGCGGTCGACGTAGGTCAGGAAGACGAAGCGGCTGACGAGGGCCTCCGCGAGCGGGGCCCATGCTTCCTGAGCCTCGAGAATCGACAACCCCTCGTCGAACAGCGGCCCCGCTTCGTCCACCTTGATGCCCGCCTGCACGTACGCGACGGCGAGGGCAACCAGGCCACGGGCGCGCACGATCGGATCGTCACCGCCCTTGTCGTCGGAGCGAAACGGCTCGAGCAGTACGCGGGCCTGGTCGAGGAAGCCCTGGCGCCGCAGCACGTTCGCGAGCGCCACCGCTGCCGATCCCCCGGATCGGCTCTCGCTCTGCTCGTACAGCGCGATCGCGCGGCGCAGATGTGTTTCGGCCCCCTCGATGTCGCCGCTGCGCGCGAGCGCGGCTGCCGCCTGCTCGAACAGCTCCGCGCGCTCCACGTCGTCTTCGGCCAGCTCGGCCGCATGCTCGAAGTAGCGCTGCGCCTCGGGTCCGAGCGCCAGCGACGCGGCGGCGCGGCCTGCCGCCGTCAGCGTCTCGCGAGCCGAATGGCGGAGCGAGACGACGTCGTCGGCATCGGGTTCGGCGCGGATCGCCTCGAGGTAGTGGGACGCGAGCACCTCGGCGATGTCGTATGTCTCGCCCGGCCACGACTGCTCGAGATGGCGCGCTGCCGCGACGTGGCGGCTCTTGCGGACGTGGCGCGAGAGGGTGCCGTAGGCGACCGTCTGCAGGAGCGTCTGCAGGAAGACGTACTGCCCGCGCTCCGGCGAGCGTGGATCGTCGTCGCGCGAGAGCACCTGCTTCGTGACCAGGCCGTCGAGCAGCGCGACGACCTCTGACTCCGGCCGTCCGCTGAGCGCGGCGGCGCCGGCTGCCGTGAACGAGTGACCGAGCACCGACGCGTCCTGGAGCAGCGAGCGCTCGGCGGAGGAGAGGCCGTCCAGGCGTGAGGCGACGAGAGCATGCAGCGACTCTGGGACGGCCAGGTCGCTCACGTCGCCCGTGAGCACGTAGCGGTTTCCCTCCTGCACGAGCAGACCGCGGTCCTGCAGCATGCGGATGGTCTCGACGACGTAGAGCGGGATGCCGTCCGCGCGACGCCCGATTTCCGCGACGAGGTCTTCGGGCAGTCCCGGTGCGAGGCCCTCGAGCATCTGCGCGACCGCGAGTGGAGGAAGCGGGGTGAGGGCGAGCTGCTGCCAGGCCGGCCGGCGCTCGCGTAGCTCGGGCCGTGCGAGCGTCAGGACGAAGATCGGGAAGTCCGCCGACCAGTCGAGCAGGTAGTCGATGAAGTCGAGCAGGCCGGAGTCCGCCCACTGAAGGTCCTCGAACACGAGAATCACCGGGCCGGACGAGGCCATCCGTTCGAAGAACAGCCGCCAGCCGCTGAACAGGTCGGCACGGTCCGCGTCTGGCCGCTCGTCCAGGCGCAGCAGGTGTGCGAGGCGCGGCTCGACCATGCGCCGCTCGCGCTCGTCCGGCACGTGAGCCTCGACGGCGACGCGCAGCTTCGCGCGCGCGGAGGCGGGTTCCTCCTCCTCGAGGATGCCCGCGCGTGAGCGCACGATTTCCGCAAGCGCCCAGTAGGCCACTCCCTCGCCGTACGAGAGGCAGCGGCCCTGGTGCCACCAGAACTCTTCCTCGATCCCGTCGGCGTACTTGAAGTACTCCCACAGCAGCCGCGACTTGCCGGCACCGGCTTCCCCGACCACGGTGACGTGGCGGGCACAGCCCTCGCGCGCGCTCTGCTCGCCCGCGTCGATGATCGCCTGCAGCTCGGCGTCGCGGCCGACGAACGGCGCCTCGATGCCCGCCACCCGGCGCGCTCCGCGGGCGCCCGCCACAACACGCAGCGCGGTATACGCGTGCACGGGCTGCTCGCGGCCCTTCACGTGATGGCTGCCCGCGTCCTCGTACGTGATCGCGGCCTCGCTGGCGCGACGCGTGGCCTCGTCGACCAGCACCGTCCCTGGTCCGGCCAGCGACTGCAGTCGCGAGGCGGTGTTGACGCTGTCGCCGAGGATCATCCCCTCGCCCTCGGCGCCTACCTCGACGGCAGCGTTGCCGGTGAGCACGCCGGCGCGCACGCGCAGCTCGGGCATGCCGACCTCCTCGCCGAGTGCGGAGACCGCGTGCGTCAGCGCCAGCGACGCGCGCACCGCGCGCTCGGCGTCGTCCTCGCGCGCCACTGGCGTGCCCCAGACCGCCATCACCGCGTCGCCGATGAACTTCACGACTGTGCCGCCGTAGCGCTCGATCAGCGTCCGGCAGCGGTCGAAGTACTGCGAGAGCAGTTCGCTCACGTCTTCGGGGTCACGGTGCTCGCTCATCGTCGTGAAGCCGACGAGGTCCGCGAACATCACCGAGACGAGGCGTCGCTCGGGGACGGTCAGATCGGCCGCGCGGACCGCCTCGGGACCGCGCGCGGGCTCGAGCGCTGAGCCACAGTCGCCGCAGAAGGCGTCGCCCGGGTCGTAGGCGGCGCCACAGCTCTGGCACCGGGCCTCCAACGGGGCTCCGCAGTGGCTGCAGAACCGCTTTCCGGGGCGGCCCTCGGTTCCGCAGGCGGAGCAGAGCATTACGCGTCACCTTAACCCCGGTCGAGTTCAGCGCGCCATAGCTCCGGGTATCGACCGTGCGCATCTGCGTGTCCGCACGCAAACATGGGAGAGTGGATGTCCAGCCCTAGTCACCACGCCAAGAGGCTCGGCGGCCTGCTTGCGCTCGCCGCCGCTGTCGTTCTGTCGAGCGCGATTCCGGCCGCTGCGGTCCCGCCGGAGCCACCGCTCGCGGCGTCGAGCAATGTCCACGTCCTTGACCACATCCCGGGCACCGCCGCCGGGATGAACTTCAACGGCCATTACGCCTACGTCAGCGGCTGGGGCGGCATCACCGTCCTCGACATCGCGCAGCCGGCTGCGCCAAAGGTCGCGGGAGCGCTTCCGCTGCCGCACTTCGAGAACGAGGACGTCGATCTGTGCGGCAACACGCTGATCGTCGTCAACGACCGTGAGGCGAAGGACATCGGCTCGGTCATGTACGTGATCGACATTTCGAAGCCCACCTCTCCCTCGGTCGCCGCGATCCTGCCGCTCGGGCTGACGGGCAGCGGGCGGGGGTCGGGTCACATCGCGAACTTCGTCAAGTCCGATTGCACCCAGGCGTGGATCGACGGCGGTGACCACGTCGAGGTCGTGGATCTGACCATGCCGTCTGCGCCGCGATCGCTCGGCAAGTTCGAATCGGCGGCGTCGATGAGCGACGCCTTCAAGGTCTCGCACGACACCGAGCTCGACAGCACCGGGACTGTCTGGAACGTCGGTGGCGGCGGTGCCGCCGGCTACCGCCTGACGGCCGATCCGCTCGCGCCGCAGCTGCTCGCAACCACGGGCGACGCCGGACGCAACCCGTCGCCGTACAACGACTTCATCCTTCACAACTCGCAGCGGCGCGGCAAGACGCTGCTGATCACCGAAGAGGACTACATCGACACCGACGAGACACCGCCCGGCGGCTGCCGCGGGCAGGGCAAGTTCGAGACTTGGGACCTGTCGCAGCTGAGCAGCGGCACGATCACGCCGCAGGGCACGTGGCAGACCGAGCTGAACGGGATGTTCACGGGTGGCGCCGTCGACTCGAAGGCGCCGGTGACGGTCAACTGCTCGTCGCACTGGTTCGACGCGAAGAACGGGGTCGCGGCCGTCGGCTGGTATGAGCAGGGCACGCGCTTCCTCGACTACTCGACGCCGACCGACATCAAGCAGGTTGGCTACTACATCCCCGCGAACGGCTCCACGTGGGCGGCGTACTGGTCGCCGACGGATCCGAAGGGCGAGATCGCGTACACCGCGGACGCGTACCGCGGCGTCGACGTTCTGCGCATCGACAACGGAGGGCGCCTGGGCAAGAAGGTCAAGGCGCCGGTGCCGAACGAGTGGTTCGGCAGCCCGACCAAGGACGCGAACGTGTTTCAGCCGCACCCGGTCTACGGGTTCATGTGCCCGATCCTGCAGCCGAACGTCGACACGCCGGCCTGATCACGGTGGCGTGAAGCGGGACCGCGCCTGCTGCACCGCTGGTTGGATCGCGCAGCCTTCGAGGTGGTTGTTGCGCAGACCCATCGCTTCCATGAACGAATAGACCGTCGTCGGCCCCACGAAGCGCCAGCCGCGGCGCTTCAGGTCCTTCGATAATGCGCTGCCGTCGGCTTCAGATTCGAAGCGCCAGACGTATGACGCGAGCGATCCTTCTGCGTCGACGAGCTCGAGAGCGCGGCGCGCGTTGTTGATCGTGGCCTCGATCTTGCCGCGGTGGCGGATGATGTTCGCGTCCGCGAGCAGTCGGTCCACGTCGCCTTCGCCGAAGCGGGCGACCCGCTCGAAATCGAAGCCGGCGAACGCCGTGCGGAAGCTCTCGCGCTTGCGCAGGATCGTCAGCCACGACAGCCCGGCCTGGAAGCCCTCGAGGCAGAGCTTCTCGAACAGCCGGTGGTCGTCGGACACGGGGAAGCCCCACTCGGTGTCGTGGTAAGCGCGGTAGATCTCGGGCGAGTCACCCCACGAGCAGCGGGTGACACCGTCGTCGCCGCGGATCAAACTGATCGACATATGGAGCTCCACGAAGGCGTCAAGGACCTGATCCGGTCGGGTGCGCTGGGACACCTGGTGACCACGAGCCCGGACGGTACGCCGCAGGTGACCTGTGTGTGGGTCGGCATCGACGGCGACGACCTGCTGACCGCGCATCTGAATCCACAGCAGAAGAAGCTGCAGAACGTGCGCGCGAACCCGCGGGTGGCGATCTCATTCGAGGGCAGCGACGTTGCGCCGCCGGGGCTGCGCCATTACGCCGTCGTCTACGGAATCGCCACGCTCGAGGAGGGCGGCGCCGCCGAGCTGCTCCAAGAGCTCGCGCACGTCTACCTCGGCCCGGAGGTGCGCTTCCCGCCGATGGACAACCCACCGCCCGGCGTGCGCATGCGGATCAAGCCCGCGCGCGTGACCGGCATCGGCCCCTGGGCGCGTTAGCCGCGAATGACGCCGTAGAGGGCGGGGTGGGACGCGTATGGCATCCCGCCTGCAGTCGCCGCGAACTCGGGCTGTCGCAGTGCTCGGAAGAGCATCAGCGGGCTCGACCAGCGCGCGATGTTCACGAAGCGGAAGTCGGCGGGGCCGGCGCTGCGGTGCAGCCTTGTCCCGAGGTACCCCTGCTGCCTGGCGAAGAACTCACGAGCCCGGTGCCAGCCGGCAACGAACGGCTCGTCGGCATCGGGCGGAACCTCGAACAGGTTGATCAGGACAACGCCCTCACTTCCATCAGTCGTGCCCTCGTCGTGGACGACCTCGTAAAGGCTCGGGTGCGACCTGAACGGCATCTCCCGGCCGGGGAAGGCCGGGTCACTGACGGCTTCGCTCCACGCCTGCGGCGACTCGACCTGGGCCACGTCCGCGAAGCGGAACTCCGCTTCCTCGCGCACCGACCGGTGCAGCGTCGTGTTCCTGAAGCCGCCGCGGCCGGCGACGAAGTCCCTCGCGCGCTCCCATTCCGCGATGAATCGCTCATCCGCCTCGATTGACACCTCGAAGGCATTGATCAGCACCACGGGCTCGACTGTAGGAGTATCGGGATATGCCGCCGTTTCGGCAGCCGACCTTCAAGTACGACTACGACGTCGATCACGAGCTGAAGGCGCTTCGGGACTACCCGAAGCGACCGGACAAGGCCGACCGCGCGATCCCGCCGAAGGGCAACGAGCGGATGCTGCTGGCCACCTGGAACATCGCCAACCTCGGCGTGCAGAAGCGGCGCCCGAAGGACTACCGCCTGATCGCGGAGATCCTCAGCTGGTTCGACATCGCCGCGATCCAGGAGGCGAACGACAACCTCGAAGGGCTACGCGGCATCCAGGCGCAGCTGCCGGACTACTACCGGCTGGTCTTCTCCGATCCGGGCGGCAACCGCGAGCGCTTCGCATTCATCTACGACAAGCGCAAGATCGAGCCGCTCGAGGAGATCGGTGAGGTGACGATCCCGCCGCGCGACCTGCGCGCCGTCAAGCTACCGGGCGTCACGCAAAGCTTCGACGGCTTCGACCGCAACCCGTACCTGGGCAGCTGGCGCTGTCGTGACTTCACGTTCGAGCTCGCGGACGTGCACCTTTACTTCGGAACAGCCAAGGACGGGGCCGCGGGTATCGCGCGTCGCTGCCTCGAAGCGTTCGCCGTTGCCCGCTGGGCGGACATCAGGCGCCGCGATGCCAACGCCTACACCAACAACATCCTGGCGCTCGGGGACTTCAACCTGCCCGTCCAGAACGCGTCGGACCCGGTCTATCGCGCGCTCACGCAGCGTGGTCTTCACTTGCCGGACCACTCGACGAAGGTGGGAGGCTCGAACCTGACGGGCGACGCCTACTACGACCAGATGGCGATCTTCCCGGGCCCCGTCGAGGACGCGATCGAGAAGATCGGCGTCTTCGACTTCGACGGCGCCGTCTTCGGCGATCTGTGGGGGCCGAGCAAGACCGAACAGACGCGCTTCCGCTCGTACGTCAAGTACTACCTGTCCGACCACCGCCCGCTATGGGCGGAACTGCAGGTCTAACGCCAGCGCCCGAGGATCTTGCGCTTCGCGCTGTCGGCGAGCGCCGCCCGCACGCGCTCCTCGTCGAGCCACTCCGGGAACGGAGCGGCGGCCGGCGATGCCGCGGCGGCGAAGCGCGCAGCGTGGCAGCGAATCGCGGCGTCGGCCAGCAGGTAGCCGTGATTCTGCAAAACGGCTGACTCGGCGTCGCTGAAGCAGTCGAGGTCGGTGCGCACCTCCGAGATCACGTCGTCGACCAGGCCGCCGCCGTACCCCGGCGCGTCCGAGGCGAAGTGCGAAGCGACACTGCCGACGCCCCAGTACGTTCCCTCGAGCGAGCCCTGCTTGAAGCCGGCGATCAGCCAGCGCTTGCGCAGCGCCGCGGACTGGCGCCCTTGGATCGCGGCATAGCGGCTGATCCGCCCGAGCACGCCCGCGTCGGGGTGGAAGTCGAAGGTCGCGCCACCGTCGGAGACGAGCACAACCTCGTGGTCCTTCCAGACCGGCTCGAGGCCCATGTTGTCGTAGACGCCGCCGTCGGTCAGGCGTACGTCCTTGAAGCGGGAGCCGAGCTGCACCGGCATCGGCTCGAACGCCGGCGGAAAGCACGACGATGCCGCCACCGCACGCGCCACCGGCCAGTCCGGCGCCGGCTCGACGTAGCCGGCTGCGTACGAGCCGACCCGGCGCCGCTCGGAGACCCAGTTGACGCCGAATGCCATGTCGGTGGCCGAGAAGATGAAGCGCGGCCGCTGCGGCAATTCGCCGAGCTTGAGCTGGACCAGATCGCGCTCATAGCGGCGAACGAGGCTCTCGACGGCGACGGTCGAGTCCCACGGCTTCACCACGCGCCGCAGCACCCACAGCGTGCGGATGTTCTTCCGCGTGAACTCGCGAAACGGCTCCGCAATCCGCCGATCGAAGTCAGGCAGCGTGCCCGACGTCGGCCATTCGCCGACGTGCTGAGCGACGAACGCCGCGAGGATGCTGCCGCCCGACACCGCCGAAACCGTGTCGACCTGCGCCAAGATGCCCAACTCGTTGAGGCGTCGCAGCGTCCCGAGGTGAAAGAGCGAAGCGCGGTAGCCACCGCCCGACAGGCAGAGCGCGACACCGGCGCGTTCGCCGGCGGGCTCGGGGAGATAGCTCTCGCTCATGGGGGGCCGGTGGCGGTGAACTGCGGATCCACCATCTCGATTCCGCCTCTGACATCAGTGCCGAGCGCAGTCCCTACCTGCGCCAGGAACTCGTCGGTCACGTCGGCGTACTTCCCGGCGCCCGCCGCGATCGTCAGCGGCCGGCCGTCAACGGTTCCGGTGAGCTGCGTCCGCCTCACTCCCCCGGCGGTATCCCAGGAGACCGCGAGGTCAGCGACCGTCGTCGTCCGTCCGCCGTAGCTCAGCGTGAATCCGCCCGGCAGGGCGAAGCCACCGCCGATAGGAGCGCAGCTCGCGCCGAGCTCACAGGCGAGCGGAACGTGTGTGCCGCTCGGGATGTCGAACTTGGGCGACCTCGGGCTGACAACGACCGGGTCGTCGTTGTCGCCGGCCGTGAACTGGGCCCGGCCGAGGTTGACCGTGCCGCCCAGACCGGTCGCGGTGTTCACGCCCATTCCGACCGTCACCTTGCCGAGCGCCTCTCCCGGCCGGACGTGCCCGCGCTCGAAGTTGGCGAAGCGGCCCTTGCAGCGCCAGCGCCTGGTGGCCGCCACGAATGCCGGCGCGATCTTCGCGCTGCCGGTCATACCCATCGCGAACGAGTTCGGCAGCACCCCCAGGTCCTTGCCACGGCGGCTGAACGAGTGACCGGCGCCCGCGTAGAAGTGCGGGTGCGCGATCACAGCGATCCGCTGCCGCCGCGCCGCCGAAAATTGCGACGCTGCCGAGTGGATGCGTGCGGTGATGTCGACTCGTCCGCCCTGTTGCTCGAGACCGACGTCGTCGATCTCCCACGCATGCCCGGTGTGCTGCTGAACCTGCGTGAAGGAGTCGAACAGGACCGCCTTGCTCTTGCCGACGGCCGATCCCCGGCTCGCAGTCGGATCCCAGGAGCCGGTTGCCTTGTCGTAGTAGGGATCGGTGCCCCACTTGTACGGCTGGTTGTAGCTCCAGGCGAGGCCCGTCGCGTCGAGGCAGTCGCGCTGCAGATGGCTGACGAGCTGAGGCTTGACCTCAATGAACCAGCGCAGGCCGCTGACGGTCGCCGGAGCGGCAGCAGTAGGCGACGCGCTAACCAGCGCGAGGAGGCCGACGGTCACAAGCGCGGTGGTGCGGCGGGTGATAGGGCGACCCTAAACCCCTGACGCGTCCGCGACACTGATTTTCGTGGACCCGTTGACGATCGCCGAGGCGCGGGAGCAGTGGTCGCCCTCCGGCACCTATTTGAACACGGCCAGCTACGGCCTGCCGCCACGCGTGGCATGGGACGCGCTGCAGGCTGTTCTGGCGGACTGGCAGTCGGGACGCACGAGCTGGGAGCACTGGGGCGACTCCACCGACGCGGCGCGCGCGGCGTTCGGGCGGCTCGTGAACGTGGCACCCACGCACGTGACGGTCGGGGCAACCGTGTCCGGGCTCGTCGGGCCGATAGCGGCGTCGCTGCCCGAGGGCACGCGGGTGGTGATTCCCGAGGTCGAGTTCGCGTCGCTGCTCTTTCCCTTCCTCGTCCAAGAGCAGCTGGGCCGCTGCGACGTGCGGCTCGTGCCGGCCGATCGCATCGCGGAAGCCGTCGACGAGACCACCGACGTGGTGGCGTTCAGCGCGGTTCAGATGAGCACGGGGGAGGTCGCGGACCTCGACGCGGTCGCCGAAGCGGCCGCGACGCACGGCGTCATGACGATTGTGGATGCCACGCAGGCGGTCCCGTGGCTGCCGATCGATGGCTCGCGCTTCGATGCGGTCGCCTGCGCCGCCTACAAGTGGCTGCTGTCGCCACGCGGCTCGGCATTCATGTCGGTGCGCCCGGAGCGCGTCGATGAGATCGTCCCCGTCACCGCCGGCTGGTACGCGGGCGAGGATGTGCACGCGTCCTACTTCGGGCCGCCGCTGCGCCTGGCGACGAGCGCGCGGCGATTGGACAACTCGCCCGCGTGGTTCATGTGGGTCGGCACACAGCCGGCGCTCGAGCTGCTGGAGCGGATCGGCACAGAGGCGATCCACGCGCACGACGTCGGGCTTGCGAGCCGCTTTCGGACGGCACTCGACCTGGAGCCGTCGAACTCGGCGATCGTCTCGGTCGAGATCGAGAACGCACAGGAACGGCTCGATCGCGCCGGCGTGATGGCGGCCACGCGCGGCGGCCGGTTGCGCACTTCATGGCACGTCTACAACACCGAGGCGGACGTCGACCGCGTGGTCGAGGCGCTCAGCTGATCAGACGACGTCGCGCCGTTCGAGCGTGATCGCGCTCGCGACCGAGCCGAGCGCGACCCAGCCCAGCATCACCAGAAGCGCAACTCCAGGCGAAAGGTGCGCGTGGTCGTCATTCGACGTCTGGGTCAACGCGTTCGGGGCACCCGAGATCGGGAGGAACTTCGCGACGTTGTCCGCCAGGGCGATCAATGCCGGCTCCACGGCCAGCCCGAAGATGAGCAGGCCCACGATCCCGACGACCTGATTGCGCACGAGCGCGCCGATGCAGACGCCGAGCGCACCGAAGTAGGCGGCCGTCACCAGGTTGCGCCAGAGAATGTCGGCCAGGTCGGCGACTCCGACCGTCGGGAGACTGCGCGCCGAGAGGATGATCGTGCCCGCGACCATGATCGCAATCGTCACGACCAGCGAGAGCACCGCGCCGGCCAGCGCGTACGACGTCACCTTCGCCGCGAGCAGCTTCACGCGGTTCGGGGCGGCCAGGATGGTGGTGGTGATCGTCCGGTGGCGCCACTCGCCGGCCATTCCGGTGATGCCGAGGAGCGCGATGAACAGCCCGCTGAAGTCCGACGTGAACAGGTCGTGGACGTCGCCTTTGGTCGGGTGCTTGGTCAAGATCGCCGCCAGCACAACGACGAGCAGCGACAGTCCCAGCGACGCGGCGACCAGCGCCACGAACGTGCGCGTCGTGCGCAACTTCAACAGCTCCGCACGCAGCAGAGTGCTCACGTCTCGTGCCCTGTCAAGGCGAAGAACGCCGCTTCGAGGGAGCGCGAGCGCGGGGCCAGGGCAGTCAGCACGACCTGCTCGTCCAGCGCGACGCGGCCCACGTCCTCGGTCGACGCGCCCGACACGATCAGCGCATGGCCCGCCCGCTCCACGTTGAAGCCCCGCCGCTCCAGGCCGGCCACAAGCCGCTCCGGTTCGAGCGCTCGAACCTCGGTCGCCACGCCGTCGCCACCGCCGCCGAGGACCTCCTCGAGCGGGCCCTGCCCGCGCAGTTCGCCCTGCGCGATGATCACCACGTCGTCGACCGACTGCGCCACCTCGGCCAGCAGGTGGCTCGACACGAGCACGGCGCGGCCGGCGGCAGCCTGCTGGCGCATCAGGCTGCGCATCCAGGTGATCCCCGGGGGGTCGAGTCCATTGGTCGGCTCGTCGAGAATCAGGATTCCCGGATTCCCGAGCAGCGCGCCGGCTATGGCCAGCCGCTGGCGCATGCCCATCGAGTAGCCCTTCACGCGGCGATCGGACGCGTCGGTCAGGCCGACCTGATCGAGCACCGCGTCGACGCGTTCGGGCGGATGCTCGCCCGCCACCGCCAGCACGCGGAGGTGGTTGCGAGCCGTGCGGCCAGGATGGAACGCGGTGTCCTCGAGCACCGCACCCACCTCGGACGTCGGATGCGGCAGGTCCGCGTAGGTGCGGCCGTCGAAAGTGGCGCTGCCGGAGGTCGGCCTGATCAGGCCGAGCAACGCCCGCAAGGTGGTGCTCTTCCCGGCGCCGTTCGGCCCCAAAAAGCCGGTAACTCGTCCGGCATCGGCCTCGAACGTCAGCCCCCGCACCGCCTTGACGGAGCCAAAACGCTTGTGCAGGTCACGCACCTCGACAGCCGCCACGAGCGAGCCATCATGGCAGTCACGGTGGCGGTCGGCCGCGCGCCGGTGCAGGCTATCGATATGGCATACATCGAGACCGTTCCCGAAGCCGACGCCACTGGCGACGTCGCGGCGCTCTACGAGGCGGATCGCGAGACCGTCGGATTCGTCCGAAATCTCACGAAGGCGTTCTCGCTCGCGCCTGAGGTCTGTGCGATCTGGGTGCAGCTGAACAGCGCTATCAAGGCGCGGATGGACCTGCGCCGCTACGAGCTCGCGACGATCGCGGCTGCGCACCGTATCCGCTCGAGTTACTGCATGCTGGCGCACGGCTCGGTGCTGCTCGACCAGTATCTCGACTCTGAGACGCTCCAGGCAATCGTCGCCGACCCCCATGCCGGTGCGCTCGAGCCCGTCGACGTGGCAGTCATGGACCTCGCCGACAAGGTGGCCGACGACGCCAGCAGCGTCAGCGTGGCGGACATCGACCGCCTGCGCGCGTTCGGCTTGTCCGACTCGGAGATCCTCGATGTGGTCCTCGCGGCGGCCGCGCGCTGCTTTTTCAGCAAGACGCTTGACGGCGTGGGCGTGGAGCCGGATGCGCGTTATCGCGAGCTCGAACCAGAGCTGCTGACCACGCTCACGGTCGGGCGGCCGGTCGCCAATGCGTAGGGACCCGTCCTACCGGTAACGCGATGGACGCCCGCGTGCACATCTCCCTGCTCGGGCGGTTCGCCGTGGAGGTGGACGGGACGCCGATCCCGGACGCCGCGTGGCGGCTGCGGAAGTCGCGCAGCGTGCTCAAGGTGCTCGCGCTGGCGCCGGGCCGCGCCCTGCACCCGGAGCTTCTGCAGTCGCTCCTGTGGGCGGATCGCGATCCGGCCTCGGCGGGGAACAACCTGCGTCAGGCCGTCTACCACGCGCGGCGCGCGCTTACCGGTGCAGGCGCCGACGGTGCGGAGGTGCTGGCGTCACGCGGCGACCTGGTCATCATCGCGCCCGAGGTGGAGCTCGACGTGGATGCGTTCGAGCGCGCAGCCGCGCGCGCCGAGGCCTCAGGAGCCGTAGGCGACATCGAGGCGGCCGTGGCCGCCTATACGGGCGAGCTGCTGCCCGAAGACCGCTACGACGACTGGTGCGCCGAACGGCGCCGCCTGCTGGCCGAGCGCCACGTCGCCCTGCTGCTGGCGCTCGCAGGCACGCGTGATCCCGGCGCCGCCACCGAGGTGCTCCACCGCGCGATCCTCGCGGACCCGCTGAACGAACAGGCCCACCGCGCCCTGATCCGCGCCTACGCCGCGAGCGGACGCCGTCCGCAGGCGGTCGCGCAGTACGACCTGCTGCGGCAGACGCTCCAACGTGAGCTCGCCGCCGACCCGGAACCCGACACGCGCGCGCTGTATCGCGAGTTGCTGACCGAGGGAGCGCCCGAGCCGGCGGCCGAGGCGGACGAGCTCGCCGCCTCGGAACAGGCGCCCGTGCTCGTCGTTCGACCGCAACCTGCCCGCCACAACCTGCCGTGGCAGCCGCAGAGCTTCGTCGGCCGCCGCCGCGAACTGGAGGAGCTCGACCGGCTGCTCGAGACGCGGCGGTTGGTCACGCTCACCGGCACTGGCGGCTGCGGCAAGACGCGGCTCGCGTTCGAGCTTGCCCGCAGGCGGGTCGACCGCCACCGGGACGGCGCGTGGGCGATCGAGCTGGCAGGGCTCGCGGACCCTGCGCTCGTCGGCCAGGCGACCGCTGCGGCGCTGGGCCTGGACCTGCGCGCGGACGAGCCGCCGGAGCGCAGCCTGGCGCGGCATTTGGCGGAGCGCGAGCTGCTGCTGGTGCTGGACAACTGCGAGCACCTGCTGGCCGCGTGCACGCGGCTCGTCGAGACGCTGCTCGCCGGTTGCCCTGACGTCGCGATCCTGGCGACCAGCCGCGAGCCTTTGCACCTGCCGGGCGAGGTCGACTGGCGGGTGCCGTCGATGACGATGCTCGACACCGAAGCCATCTCGGACGTCGCCGAGCTCGCGGCAGCGGACGCCGTCGAGTTGTTCTGCGACCGGGCGCTGTCGGCGAATCCGCGCTTCAGGCTCAGCGTTGCGAACGCCCAGGCCGTCGCTGACATCTGCTTCCGCGTCGACGGGCTGCCGCTGGCGATCGAGTTGGCCGCGGCGCGCACCACGGCCCTATCGCCGACTCAGATCGCGGAGCGGTTGCGCGACGGCTTGGCGGTCCTGCGCGCCACGCGCGCGGGAGGACTCACGCGACAGCAGACGCTGGAGGGCACGCTGGACTGGAGTCACGACATGCTGGCCGACGATGAGCGTGCCCTGTTCCGGCGGCTCTCGCTCTTTGCCGGCGGCTTCGAGCTCGAGGCGGCCGAGGCGGTCTGTGCCGGCGACGGCCTGGCCGGCGGCGACATCCTCGACCTACTTGCCGGTCTCGTTGACAAGTCGCTTGTCGGCGTCGACGACGCGGGCGAGTCGTACCGCTACCGGCTGCTCGAGCCGGTGCGCCAATACGCGGCGCAGCGGCTGCGCTCGAGCGGCGAGGCGGCGCCGCTGGTCGAGCGCCACGCGGACTGGTATGCGGGCTTGACCGACGAGCCGGGCGGGCGGGTCACCGATGAGGACCCCCGCTGGATCGACCGGCTGGACCCCGACCACGACAACCTGCGCGCGGCCCTGGCGTGGCTGATCGAGCGCCGGCCCGAGCGCGCCCTGGCGATGGCCGCCGGCATGACCGGGCTCTGGCTGCTGCACGCGCATCTGCGCGAGGGATCGCGCTGGCTCGATCGCGCGCTGGAGGCGGGGACGGAGCCGACGCTGGCTCGCGCCGACGCGCTGCACGCGCGTCAGGCGCTGGAGCGGCGGCGACCGCGCGACTACGACGTCGCCGACGCGCTCTCGACCGAGCGGATTGCGATCCACGACGGGCACGGCGACCGTCGCGGCGAGTGCCTGGCGGTGCTCGATCTGGCGGATGGCCGGCTCCTGCGCGGGCAATACGACGAGGCTCTTGCGCTGTGCGACCAGGCGGGCGTGCTCGCGAGCGAGCTCGACGACGCTGGGCTCGACGCCGCGATACGCGAACGGATCGGGCTGACCGCCGCGTGGCGGACCGAGTTCGACGCGGCGCACGGCCACTTCGACGCGGCGCTCGCCCTCTGCGAGGCCGCGCCCGCGGGAGCGCCGCCGTCTTCGGCAGTCATATCGCTCGGCGGGTTTTTCGCCTCCTCGAGAAACCCCGACGAGTACCCGGCGATGCGCCTGGAAGAGACGACGCTGCATTTCCGGCGACTGCCGCCGCGTGAGGCGCGGGCCTCGATCATGAGCCACCGCGCGTATCTGCTCATCCGCTCCGATGATTGCGAGGGCGCGCGCGACGAGCTGAACGCAGCGCTCGAGATCGTCCGTGCCTCGCGGGACGACCTCGACGCGGCGCGACTACTGGCGCAGCGCGGAACGCTCGAGAGTCGCGCGGGGGATCTGGACGCGGCAGTGGCATGGATCGAGGCGAGCCTGGACCTGCGAATGCGCCTCCGCGAGCATCGCGGCATCCTGTTGACGCTCGCGACCCTGGCGGTCGTTACCGCGGAACGCGGCGATCGCGAGCGGGCGTTCGAACTGCTGGAAAGAGCGCGTCGCATGGCGGAGGAGGCAGTCGACGGACCCGGAATGGGGGGTGTCCTTCTCGCACGCGCGGAGATCGACCGGAAGGCGGGAGACCACGAGAAGGCGCGCGAGGCGATCGACACAGCACTGAGGGTCTTCTACGGCATGGCCGGCCTTGTGCACTACGCGTCGTGGATGCAGCTGCAGCACGCATGGCTGTCGCTGGAAGTCGGGGATTTGACGGAGGCCGAGCGCAGGCTCGGAATTGCTCGTGCCGGCTTCACCGACTCCGTCACCCCGCTCGCACTCGATCACTGCGCCGCGCTAGATGCGCGCTTACGCGCCGCTAACGGGCTGTTGACGGGCTCGGGCTGAAGTTCGCGTCACTGCAACCCGAACAAGGAGTCGCAAATGTCTGCAACCACCCAGGAGACCCGCATCCTCGGCGACGCCACCATCGCCGAGCTGGCCGCAGAGCTGCGAGGCGAAGTGATCCGTCCCGGCGACGAGCGCTATGACGCCGCACGCGCCCTGTGGAATGCAGCGCACGATCGGCGCCCCGAGCTGATCGTGCGTTGCGCGGGCGTCGCCGACGTCATCGCCGCGCTTCGCTTTGCGCGGAGTCAGTCGCTCGAGATCGCCGTCCGCGGCGGCGGGCACTCGATCGCCGGCTTCTCCGGCGTCGACGGCGGCCTGGTGATCGACCTCTCGGCGATGCGCGGCGTACGCGTCGATCCGAAGGCGCGGCGCGCGTACGTGCAGGGCGGATGTGTCTGGCGCGACGTCGACGTCGAGACGCAGGTGCACGGGCTCGCCACGACAGGAGGCCTGGTATCGACGACCGGCGTGGGCGGCTTTACGCTCGGCGGCGGCATCGGCTGGCTGATGCGCAAGCACGGCTTGGCTTGCGACAACCTCGTCAGCGCTGAGCTGGTCACGGCCGACGGGGAGGTCGTGCAGGCCTCACAGGCGGAGAACCCCGAGCTGTTCTGGGCACTGCGCGGCGGTGGCGGCAACTTCGGCGTCGTCACGACGTTCGAGTTCGCACTCCACGAGGTGGGGCCCACAGTTGCGGGGGGTGCGATCTTCTTCCCGGGCGAGGCCGCCGAGACGGTCCTGCGCGCCTGGCGCGAGTGGCTGCCGTCGGCTCCCGAAGAGCTCACCACAGTCGTCAACCTCACGACCGCGCCCCCGGCTCCGTTCCTGCCCGAGGCCGCGCACGGCAAGCCGATCGTCGCGGTGGTCGGGGCGCACGCCGGGCCACTGGAGGAAGGGCTGGAGGCGCTTGCTCCGCTGCATACGCTGGCGCCCGAGCCCGTGGCGGACCTACTCGGTCCGATCCCGTACGTCGCCATGCAGAGCCTCATCGATGCGCTGCACCCAGCCGGGCATGGCAACTACTTCAAGTCGCACCACATGAGCGACCTGCCGGACGCGGCGATCGAGGCCCTCATCCGCGGGCACCAGGCCGTGACCTCGCCGATGAACGAGATCCACGTGCACGACCTGCGCGGCGCGGTCGCGCGGGAGCCTGCCGGAGGCACGGCGTTCCCCTACCGCGATGCGCCGTATGTCCTCAACGTGATCGGCAAGTGGCCCGCCGGCGGGCCCGGGGCGCAGCACGTCGACTGGGCACGCGACGTCGTGGCGTCACTCGAGGAGTTCGGGACCGGCGCCGCCTACGTGAACTTCCTCACCGATCCTGAGGACACGGGCCGGCTGCGTGCTGCCTACGGCGGCGAGGTCTACGACCGGCTGGCGCGGGTCAAGGCGCAGTGGGACCCGGAGAACGTGTTCCACCTGAACCAGAACATCAAGCCGCAGAGCTAGGGCCGGAGCGGGCGGCGGTCACGAACGCCTTCAGGCTCTCGTGGTCCTCCCGGCATGCGGGGCAGCCCTCGAGATGGGCACGCATGCCGGGCACCGCGGAGTCAGCCTCGCTGCCGCCGCCCGCCAGCTCCAGCTCGACATACCGGTCGAGTTCGTCGAAGCACTGGTCGCAGGTCAGCTCGGGGCCCGCCGGGCCCAGCAGCCGGGCGGCCGCGCGCCGCGTGTCGGGGGTCTCGCTGTTCATCGACCCTCCTCTCGAAAGTCGTCGAAGCCCTGCGCCGCAAGCTCGTCGCGCAGCTTGCGGCGGGCGTCGTGGAGCATCTTGTAGATCGCGCCGCGCGTCGAGCCCAAGCGCTCGGCCAGCACGTCGATCGGCACGCCGTTGAGCGCGAGCGACACGAAGACGTCGCGCTGGCGGTCGGACAGCGCCGTGTCCACGGCGGTCGCGATCGCCCCAAGCAGCTCGCTGCGCTCGGCCTCCTCAGCCGGCGCGCCGGAGCCGGTCGAAAGGGCCGCCCAGGTGTCGTCAGCCATCGGCAGCTCCCGTCTCTGCCAGGCGCGCTTGCGCACCTTGGCCGCCGCTTCGAACAGCCCAAACTTGTAGGCCCAGGTCGTGAAGCGGCTTTCGCCGCGGAAGTCGTCGAGCTTCGAAAGCACAGCCACGAGCGCGTCGTCGGCAGCCTGCATGGCCAGGTCGTCCAGGTCACCACCGCGCAGATGGGGCTGAATCGCGTGTCGGCGCGCCACCTCGAACCGGGCCGCGCGCAGCAGCAGGCCGTGCAGGGCAGCCACCGCGTCCGCGCGCTCGGGCGCGCCCTCCTCGAGATCGCGAAGCCAGCGGCGCGACTCCGCGTCCGGCGCCATCGCCTGGAAGCTATCCACGATCACCTCTGGTTGGTGACACTCCGGCACTCGTTCTTACGTCGCGGCCACCGTAAGGTACCGCCGCGTGCGCCTGGACGAGACGAGCGACCAGTGGTGGAAGAACGCCATCGTCTACTGCCTCGACGTCGAGAAGTACCTCGATTCCGACGGCGACGGCGTCGGTGACTTCGAGGGCCTGATCAAGCAGGTCGACTATCTCGCCGGCCTCGGAGTCAGCTGCATCTGGCTGATGCCATTCCAGCCGACGCCTAACCGCGACGACGGCTACGACATCAGCGACTACTACGGCATCGACCCGCGCCTGGGGACGCCGGGTCAGTTCGTCGAGTTCATCCGCACCGCCGCCGACCGCGGCATCCGCGTGGTCGTCGACCTGGTGGTGAACCACACCTCGGATGAGCACCCGTGGTTCAAGGAATCGCGCTCGAGTCGCGACAACCCCCGCCGTCACTGGTACGTCTGGCGCGACGAACCCTCCGAGGAACCGAAAGGCCTGTTCTTCCCCAACCGGGAAACGAGCAACTGGGCCTATGACAAAGGGAGCGGCCAGTACTACCTGCACCGCTTCTACTCGTTCCAGCCGGACCTCGACATCGCGAATCCGGCAGTGCGCGACGAGGTCGCCTGCGTGATGGGCTACTGGTTGCAGCTCGGCGTCGCCGGCTTTCGCATGGACGCGATCCCGGCCCTGCTCGAGACGGCGGGGTTGCCGGAGCGCATGAACGAGGACCCGCGCGAGTGGCTGCGGCGGCTGCGCAACTTCGTGAATCGCCGCCGCGGCGACGCCGTGCTGCTCGGGGAGGTGAACGTCAACCTGGCCGACCTCGCGAGTTACTTCGGCGACCACGGCGACCTGCTGCACCTGCAGTTCGGCTTTCTCCTGAACCAGCACATCTGGCTCGCGATGGCGCGGCAGCACGCGGAGCCGCTCGAGATCGTCATCCGCGAGCTCCCGAAGGTGCCGCCCGACAACGCCTGGGCGACCTTCCTGCGCAACCACGACGAGCTCACGCTCGACAAGCTCACCGCTCCGCAGCGCAACGAGATCTTCGCCGCCTTCGGGCCGGACCCGGACATGCAGCTCTACGGCCACGGGCTGCGGCGGCGCTTGGCCCCGATGCTCGACTGGGACCCCGACCGTTTGCGCCTGGCCTGGAGCCTGCTGTTCTCGCTGCCGGGCGCGCCGGTGATCCTCTATGGCGACGAGGTCGGCCTGGGCGAGGACCTCTCGCGCGACGACCGCATGAGCGTGCGCGTCCCGATGGATTGGGACCTCGTCTCAGACCAGCAGCGCGACAGCGAGTCGCTGCTCATTTGGATGCGCGGGCTGATTCGCTGCCGTCGCAACACCCCCGAGTTCGGCTGGGGCACCGTCACGCTGCTCGAGACCGAGGACCCAGGGCTGTTCGCGCACAGGTGCGACTGGGAGGACGGCACGGTCGTGGCAGTGCACAACCTCGGTGAGGCCGACGCGGCAGCGACGCTCGAACTGGGTGAAGACGTCACCGGTGTGCGCGACCTGCTGGTCGAGCGCGAGCACGAGCTCACCGAGGGCGGCAAGCTCGACGTGAAGCTCGGCCGCTACGGATACCTGTGGCTGCAGGTGGAGCACTCACGGTGAGTGACCTGCACTGGTGGCAGCGAAGCGCCATCTACCAGATCTATCCGCGCAGCTTCGCGGACTCGAATGGCGACGGGGTAGGCGATCTGCGCGGGATCATCGACCAACTCGACTACATCGACGCTCTCGGCGTGGGGGCGATCTGGCTGTCGCCGTTCTATCGGTCGCCGATGGTCGACTTCGGCTACGACGTGGCCGACTACACCGACGTCGATCCGATCTTCGGGACGCTGGACGACTTCGACGCGCTGGTCGCGGAGGCGCACCGGGCCGGCATTCGCGTAGTCATCGACTGGGTGCCCAACCACACATCCGACCAGCACCCGTGGTTCGTGGAGTCGCGCTCCGGGCCGGACAGCCCGAGGCGCGACTGGTACGTCTGGCGCGATCCGGCGCCGGCCGGCGGCCCGCCGAACGGCTGGCAAGCCGCTTGGGGCATGGGCTCCGCGTGGACCTTCGACGAGCAGACCGGGCAGTACTACCTGCACTCGTTCCTCCCGCAGCAGCCCGACCTGAACTGGGACAACCCCGATGTCGAGCGCGCCATGCACGACGTGCTGCGCTTCTGGCTTCGACGCGGCGTCGACGGGTTCCGAATCGACGTGGTCCAGAAGATCGCGAAGGATCCGGCGCTTGGCGAGAACCAGCCCGACCGGCCGCACGACGAGGACTGGCCGACCATCCGCGACCGGCTCCGCCAAATCCGGGCCGTCGCGCACGAGTTCGACGACCGCATGCTTGCGGGCGAGGTCTACATCCTCGACCTGCCGCGGCTCGTCAACTACGTCAGCAGCGGGGACGAGCTCGACCTGGCGCACAACTTCGTCTTCCTGCGCCTGCCCTGGGACGCGTCCGCGATCCGCGCCTCCGTCGAGGAGTTCGCGGAACTGGCCGGCGACGTCGCGTGGCCGGCGTGGTTCCTGTCGAACCACGACCACCCGCGCGTCGCGAGTCGTTTTGCGGACGAGCCCGCGACCGGCGACCGCCGCGCGCGTGTGGCGGCGATGCTCATCACGGCGATGCGCGGCACGCCGTTCGTCTACCAGGGCGAGGAACTCGGGCTGCCGGATGCGGAGATCCCGCCCGATCGGGTCGTCGACGTCGACGGCCGCGACCCTGAAAGAGCGCCGATCCCGTGGCTGCCGCGGTCGGTCGCCGGGCCAGGCGCCGGCTTCACGTCCGGCCAGCCGTGGCTGCCGATCGTGGCGGACGCGGATCGCCTCTGCGTCGAGAGCCAGGACGCGGACCCGGACTCGACACTGGCCTTCTCGCGGGCGCTGCTCGCACTGCGCGCGCGTCTCGAGGCCCTGCAAGGCGGGGCGCAACGCTCGATCGACGCCGCGCCCGGGCTGTTCTGCTTCCTCCGCGAGGGGAACGACGAGCGTGTGCTCGTGGCGCTGAACTTCAGCTCGGACGAGAATCCACTCGAGCTCGGCGAGGACCTGGGAGCCGGCGGCGCGGTCATCGAGCTGTCGACAAGCAACGAGCGCGCACTCGGCCCCGTCGAGCTGGCTTCGCTCGCGCTCACTCCCGACGAGGGGCTGGTAGTCAGCCTCGCGAACGCCTAGACGAGCTCGGCGATCATCGCCGCCGCGTTGGCCGCACCCTCGGCACCGACAGGGCGGTATTCCGGCTCGCGCGCGATCTCGGTGGCGATTGCGTCCGCGAGCGTCTCGGGGTCAGCGCTCGCGTAGTCCAGCCACGTTCGTGCGCCATAGCGGTCCAGCCGGTGGCGGACGTGGAAGCGCTGCTCGAAGTGGCTCGCGAGCGGCACTGCGATGAACGGGCGTTGCGCGGCCACCAGCTCCATCGTGGTTGTCAGGCCGCCCTGCACGACCGCGACGTCGCACGCGGCGAGGTGGCGGTAGAGCTCGTGCACGTAGCCGTGGACTTGGACGCCGTCGACCGACGCGTACGCAGCCGGGTCGATGCGCGGGCCCGTCACGACGACGGTCCGCAGGTCCGGTACGCGCTCGCGCGCCAGCGGCAACGCGTCGACCACGCGCGTGAGCAGGGCCTCGCCGACGCCCGAACCCCCCACCGAGACGATGCAGACGGGCTCGTCGCCGTAGCCGAGCTCATGCCGGAGCGCGGCGCGGTCGCGAACCGTCTGCGGGTCGAAGCCCGGGACGTAGCCGGCGAACTGGTAGTGGCGCGCGGTCCAGTCGCGGATCCCCGGCAGGCCGTCTCCAAACGTGCGCGGGACGAGGTCGTCCGGGTCGCCGACGTAGATCGCGACGTCGCGGACGCTCGGGTAGCGCTCCACGTGCTCAATCATCTCGGCGTTGTAGTCGGCGGTCAGGAACGCCTCGCGTTCGCCGCCCGCAGGCATCGGGAGGTAGCCGACGAAGTCGGTCAGCCACGCGTACGGCGCCGTTTTCAGCTCGGGGTTCTCGTGCAGGAAGTGGTCGATCTCCCAGCCCTCGTCCGCGATCCACACGTCGAAGTCCTCGGCGCGCACCAGGTCGTTGAAGACCATGAAGTTCGCGCAGAAGATCTCGTCCATGCGTCGGAGCGCCTGGAATGCGTGCAGGTCGTGCTCGCCCGCCTCGCGGTCGATGTGCTCGGCCTCGCTGGCGAGCTCCGCGCTCAGCTGATGGATGGTCTCGTTACGGGCACGCAACACCGTCGTGACCGGTTCCTGCGCCAGCCACTGGATCTCGAGCCCCGGTACCTGGCGGCGCAACTCGTCCGCGATCGCCACGTCGCGCCATGCGTGGCCGAGTCCGATCGGCGACGACACGTAGAGCGCGCGCTTCGGGCGCGCCAGGCTGCGCGTGTGCGTGCGCGGCGGGGGAGGCTTGCCGGCAAGTCGCTCTGCGAACTCGCGGAGGAGCAGGTTGATCTGCACCGGCTGCCGCGCCTGTGGTGCATGCCCGCTGTGATCCATGCGCACGAATGTCGCCCCGGTCAGCTCGGAGAGGCGGACACCCCACTCGAAGGGGACGATGTGATCGTCGGTGCCGTGCACGACGACGACAGGGCAGTGCATGCTCCGGCAGAGCGCCTCGACCCCGGCGCGATCCTCGTAGCCGAGGTTGAAGCCCTGAACCGTAACGATCGTCTTCGGGTCCGTGTCGAGACCGAATGCGACTCCGTCCTCGATCTGCTTGGTCGAGTGCGGCTCGGGGAAGATCTGGCTCCAGAAGAAGTGGAGGAAGCCACGCCAGTCGCGGAGCCAGTAGTGGCGGTTGTACTTTGCCCAGCCGTCGTCGGTTTCGAGCTCCTCGTCCCAGGGATACTGGTTGCGGGCGGCATGGGTCGGTGAGAGCAGCGGCACCGTGGGATCCATCAGCAGCGCGGCGATCACGCGCTCCGGATGCCGGGCAGCTAGGTGCAGGGTGTAGAGGCCGCCGAGTGACAGGCCTGCGACGCACGCCGAGTCGACACCGGCCGCCTCCATGACCGCTGCAGCATCGTCGGCGAACTCGGATGCGTTGTAGGCCGCGCTTTCGGTCGGGTGATCGGAGAGGCCGTTCCCACGGCCGTCGTACGCGATTACCCGGAAGTAGCGCGCGAGGTAGGGGATCTGCGCCTTCCAGATGCGCGAGTGCGCGATCGACCACGTGGGCATGAACAGGATCGCCGGCTCGCCCTGCCCGTAGCTCTCCCAGTGGATGTGGACGCCGTCGCGCTCGACGAAGCCCTCAACATCCGGGAGCCGTGCAGGGCTGCCGGTGTCCGCTCTGCCCACGCGGTCGATCGTAAGGCTCATGGCCTTGCTTCGAACACCAAATTGAACGGCGTCTCGGCGGCCCGCCGGAAGCGGCTGAAGCCACCCGCCGAGACCACGTCGCCGATCCTCGCCTGGCCGGCCTGCGCACCGAGCGCCAGCCCGACCTCCTGCGAGAGGGATGCCGGCGTGCAGAGGAACGTCGAGAAGCCGTAGTAGGCACGGCCGACGGGGTTGAGGTTGTCCTCCACCCGGTCGCCGGCCATCGGCTCGACGATCAGCCACGTCCCGTCGGCGTCCACCAGATCGCGCACCTGCCGCGCGGCGCCGACCGGATCGCCCATGTCGTGCAGGCAGTCGAACATCGTGACCAGGTCGTAGCCGTCGCCCGGATGTTCCGCCGCCAGGGCTGTGTGGAACGTGACGCGATCGGCAACGCCCGCCTCCTCGGCGCGCTGCCTGGCGGTCGCGATCGAGCCCTCGTGGTAGTCCGAGCCGACGAACGTGGAGTTCGGGTACGCCTGCGCCATCAGGATCGTGGACGAGCCGTGTCCGCAGCCCAGGTCAGCCACCTTCGCGCCCGCTTCGAGCTTCTCGACGACGCCGTCGAGCGCCGGGAGCCACTCCGGGATCAGGTTCGCGTTGTAGCCGGGCCGGAAGAAGCGCTCACAGCCCTCGAAGACATCGTGGTTGTGCTCGTGCCAGCCCACGCCGCCGCCGCTGCGCGCCGATTCGGTGATCCGCGGCGAGTCGAGCACGCTGCCGAGCGCGATCTGGAAGAAGCCGGGCAGGTAGGCCGGGCTCTGGTCATCGGTCAGCGCGACCGTCTGCTCGGGCGGCAGCGTGTAGCTGCACGTGGTCGGGTCGTACGTGACGTAGCCACCGGCGGCCTGGGCGTTCAGCCACTCGCGCACGTAGCGCTCGGCCACGCCGCTTCGCCGAGCGAGCTCGACCGGTGTGATCGCGCCGGCGCCCGCCATCGCGCGGTAGAGGCCGAGCTTGTCCCCCATCACGACGAGCGCGGCGTTCAGCGTGGCGCCGACCTCGTCGACGGCGCGGAAGACGAATTCGTTGAGCTTGTCGGCGTCGAGTGCGACGGCCGGATCCTCGATGGTTGCCATGTGTACTGCCTCCTTGTGGACGGATTGCCGCGCGAACGTATTCCCGCGCCCGCGTAATCGCGTCAGGGGGGCCACCTAGTTCTGGCGAGGGCGAAAACGGCTCGCATCGGGTCCTGGTAGCCGCCAGAATCGCCGCATGCTGTTGGGCCGCGACGCGGAGCGGCTTGCCATCGACCGGTTGCTCGCGGAAGCACGTGAAGGGCGTAGCGGGGTGCTGGCGCTTGCCGGCGAGCCGGGGATTGGAAAGACCGCGCTGCTGGACTACGCAGTCGATCGTGGGGGAGAGATGCGCGTGCTTCGCGCGCGCGGGATCGAATCCGAGGCGGAGGTCCCGTTTGCGGGCCTGGCCGAGCTTCTCCGGCCGGCGCTGGGAGCTATCAACCGCATTCCTGCGCCGCAGGCGGCCGCGCTCGCGGGCGCGCTGGCGCTCGCTCCGGCAACTGCCCAGGACCGCTTCGCGACCGGAGCCGCAGCGCTCAGCCTGCTCTCAGCCCATGCCGACGACGGACCGCTCCTGCTGGTGGTGGACGACGCGCACCTGCTCGACCCGTCCAGCGCCGAGGCTCTTCTGTTCGCGGCACGCCGCCTGGTGGCGGATCCGATCGCCGTGCTGATCGCGGCGCGCGAAGGCGAGCCGTCCCTGCTCGACGGCGCGGACCTGCGCGTGCTGCGGGTGGCCGGGCTCGACCGCTCGCAGGCGTCGGAGCTACTGGCCGGCGCCGACGTCCCCGCCGAAGCGGCGGAGCGGCTCTACCTGGCGACCGGCGGCAACCCGCTGGCACTGCTCGAGCTGGCTCCGGAGGCGCATCGCATCGCGGCGACCCCGGCCACGGGACCGGTGCCGATTTCCACCAGCATCGCGGCGGCGTTCACGCGCAGGTCGGAGTCCCTGTCGGCGCCGGCACGGCGCCTGCTGGTGCTGGCGGCGGCGAGCGACACGGGCGACCTGGCTTTGCTGGCGCGCGCAGCTCGCGCGCTCGACCTCGACGTCGAGGAGCTTGCCGCGGCGGAAGAGGTGGGGCTGGTCAGGCTCGACGGGGGCGTCGTCGAGTTTCGCCACCCGCTGGCCCGCTCCGCGCTGTACGCGGGCGCGAGCGGGACGGAGCGGCGCGCAGCGCACGCCGCGCTTGCGGCTGCACTTCCTGATCGGGACGTCGACCGGCGCGCGTGGCATCTGGCCTCCGCAACCGTCGGTCCTGACGACGGGGCGGCCGCTGCCCTGGAGCAGGCGGGCGTGCGTGCTCGCGAACGCAGCGCGTATGCCGTTGCGGCGGCGGCGTTCGAGCGCGCGGCCGGGTTGTCGACCGTGGATGACAGGCGCGCGAACCGGCTCTTCTCTGCTGCGGATGCGGCATGGCTCGGCGGCGACGGCGAGCGAACCCTGAAGCTGATCGAGGCGGCCCGGATGCATGCGTATGACCGGATGCTCCTGGCTCGGATCGATCAGCTTCATGGTCGCATCCAGATAGAACGTGGCCCGGTGATGGACGGCTACGCGCTGATCGTCTCGGCTGCGGATCGGATCGCCCGCGGCGATCCCGACCTGGCCGCCGAGATGCTGTCGGAGGCCGTGCTCGCGTCCTTTTACGCCGGCGACACCCCTGCGATGCTCAAAGCGGCGGCCCGCGCCCGCACACTCGCCCGGCGGAATGGCTCACGCCGAGCGTCCTCGTTCGCGGCGATGGCCGAGGGGATGGCGCTGATCGCCGACGGGCAGGGCGAAGCCGGGGCGGCCGCGGTACGTCGTGCGGTCGCGGTCCTCGAGACGTCGGACGACCTGCGCGACGATCCTCGGCTGTTGGCGTGGGCCTCGCTCGGCCCGCTGTGGTTACGCGAAGCCGAGGCCGGACGGGCCCTCATGGAACGAGCCTCTGAGCGCGCGCGCGACCTCGCCGAGGTCGGATTGCTCCCGACCCTCCTCCATCACCTCGCTCGCGACCAATGCACCACAGACCAGTGGGCGGCTGCCGCGGCCAGTTACGACGAAGGCATCCGGCTCGCACGCGAGACCGGCCAGCGCACCGCCTTGACAGCCGCGCTCGCGGGACTCGCGTGGCTCGAGGCGCGCCAGGGCCGCGAAGCATCCTGCCGCGCGCACGCAGCGGAAGCCGCGCGGCTGTGCGCGGAGCTCGGCATGGCTACCTATGAGGTGTGGACGATCCAAGCCCTCGGCGACTTGGAGCTCGGGCTCGCTCGGCCGGCTGCGGCGCTGGAGCACTATCGGGCGCAGGCGGAGGCATTGCATGTGCGGGGGATCGCAGACATCGACCTTTCTCCGGGGCCGGAGCTCGTCGACGTCCACCTGCGACTCGGCGACACGCCGTCTGCGGCCGCGGCTGCGGACGAGTTCGCCCCGCGCGCTGAGGAGAAGGGGCAGCCGTGGGCGCTTGCCCGCGCCGCGCGGTCGCGCGGTCTCCTTGCCGCGGGCGACGAGATGGAAGCGTGGTTCGACGAGGCCCTGCGGTTGCACGCTCGCACGCCCGATGTCTTCGAGCAGGCCCGCACCCGGCTCGCTTACGGCGCGTCGCTGCGCCGGGCGCGCAAGCGCGTACGCGCCCGCGAGGAGCTGCGCGCTGCGCTGCAGGTGTTCGACGCGCTCGGCGCGCAGCCGTGGGCCGATCAGGCGAGCGCCGAGCTGGCGGCAACGGGTGAGACGGCCCGCCGGCGCGACGCCAGCACGCTCGACGACCTGACGCCGCAGGAGCTGCAGATCGCGCGGCTGCTGGCTGACGGCAAGACAACACGCGAGGCCGCGGCCGCCGTATTCCTCAGCCCGAAGACCGTCGAGTACCACCTGCGCAACGTCTACCGCAAGCTCGGCATTGCCTCGCGCGACGAGCTGTCGCGCGTCTCGCTCTGACGGCTAGTTGCAGACCAGGCAGCGCCCGCTCGTGCACCCGCAGACGGCGGGTGTCGGGGCGGGCCCGTTTGGCCGCCACTGGCGCAGCCATCCGAGCGCGCCCGGCTCACGACGGTCCTCGCCGCCGCCGGGCCAGGAGCAGCTGCGCAAGGCATCCGCGAGCAGCTCGTTGTCAGCGTGCGTACGCCTCGAGATCGACGTGATGTGGGTCCGGACGTCTTCGTCGCGGGATGGGGCCGCCATGGCAAGGGAGTGATACCCGCCGAGCCGGAGTGAAATGCATCATCGGTACTCGGCGCCCCACGGGTCAGCGGGCGGGGCGCCGGGCCTCGGGCTGGCCTAGCTGGCCTGCGGTACCTTCGCGACCGCCTCCTGGTACAGCGCCATCTGCTGGGCGACACCCTCGTTGGTGAAGCCGACCGTGTGGCGCAGGTCCTCGACGATCAGACTCGCGTCAACGGTGTTGCGCTGGAACTCCTGGTCCTCCTGGATTGCGGCGATCTGCTGCGCGGAGCCGTGCATCTCCAAGTAGCCGGTGATTCCGCCATTCGGGCTGAGGAGGACGACGTCGAAGCTCTCGATCCGCCCGTCCTGCTGCATCCGACCCGCCAGGCCGACGCTCTCGTTGAACACCTCGAGCGCGCGCTCCTCGCGGCCTCGGACCGTCTCGCCCCAGCTGATCATCAGCAAACGATCTGCCATTCCAGACTCCTTCCGTTTGTGGCCCGGCCCGTCGCCAGGCCAATCCCGGGACCCTCTCACCCGGTGGCCCCGGAACGCAAGCTCGCTAGTCGGGAAGCATCGGCATCGACGGCCCGTGCTCGCGGCCGACCAGCACCGCGCGCGTGATCGAGGCGCTGCCGAAGCGCCCACGGATGTCGTCGAGCGTCGTGTCAAGGGCCTGTTCGCGCTCGCGGCCGAACGGAAGCGTCAGCTGCACGGCGCCCGCGTCCTCCAGATTCGTCAGCGCCACGCCCACCAGCGTGATCCCCTGGCGCTCGATGATCGGGATCGCCGCTCGCAGCAGCCGGCGCGCCTCGGTCAGGATGACCTGCGTGTCGAACGTGGCCTCGGCGAGCGTGTGCGAGCGCGTCGCGCGCGAAAAGTCGGCGAAGCGCAGGCGCAGCACGACCGTGCGCGCGACTCGATGCGCCGCCCGCATTCGGCGCGTGACGCGGTCGACCAGCCCGAACAGCACGATGTCCGCTTCCTGCCACGACCGCGACAACGCGCCAAACCCGTGCTGCGCGCCCATCGACCGTCGCCGGCTGCGCGTGCGCACTCGCCGCGGGTCCCGGTTGTGTGCAAGCGCGTGCAACTGGCGGCCGGTGCCCCGCCCGACGATCTCGATGAGCTCCAGTTCCGACCGCCCCGCCACCTGGCCGACCGTGGTGAGGCCGTGCGCGTGCAGCTTGCGAGCTGTGACGTTGCCAACGCCCCAGAGGCGCTCGACGGGCAGCGGGTGCAGGAAGGCAAGCTCGCCGTCGACCGGCACCACGAGCAGGCCGTCGGGCTTGGCGACGCCGCTGGCCACCTTCGCGAGAAACTTCGTTCGCGCCACCCCGACGGTGAGCGCCAGCCCGACCTGCTCGCGCACTGCTCGCCGCAACTTCTGCGCGATCTGCGACGGCGTGCCGAGGATGTGCTCGAGGCCACGCACATCCAGGAAGGCCTCGTCGATCGAGAGTCCCTCGACGACGGGCGCGAACTGCTCGAACACGGAGTAAACCGCCTTGCTCGCGTCCGAATAGGCAGACATCCGCGGCGGCACCACTGCGGCGTTCGGGCACAGCCGCCGAGCGCGATGGCCCGCCATCCCGCTACGCACGCCGCGCGCACGCGCCTCATAGCTGCACGCAAGTACCACGCCGCCGCCGACGAAAACAGGGCGCCCGCGGAGCCGCGGATCGTCGCGCTGCTCCACCGACGCGTAGAACGCATCGAGGTCGGCATGAAGGATCCCCGGCTCGGCTGGTGGCACGAACACATGTTCGCATATGGTTCGGCTGGCGCGAATGTGTTCCCTCACCGAAACCGGGTAGGCCGAATTCCATGACGGCTCGAACTCCGGTCCTCGCGATCGGGGCACTCGCGGCTGCTACGGCTCCGGCTCTGGCGCACACCTTCGGCGCTGAGCCCGTTGCCGTGTCGTCAGGCGCGCACGCCCCGTCGGGGGGTCCCACTATCTCTGGTGACAACCACAACGCCCGCTACGTGGCGTTCCACTCGTTCGCCTCGAATCTCATCCGGGGCGACACCAACGGCGCGCTCGACGTGTTCGTGCTCGACCGCAGCCGCGGCGGCATCGCACGTGCGAGCGTGTCGAGCCGCGGCCGACAGGCGAACGGACCGTCGGCCAACCCGGCGCTCGACGGGTCGGTGCAGCGAGCGCCGCACTGCGTGGCATTCCAGTCGCAGGCGACGAACCTTGCGCCGGGCGATCGCGACCGCAGTTGGGACATCTACGTGCGCGATCTGCGTAGCCACAAGACCCGGCTCGTCTCGCGTGGCGTCGGCGCGTCGGCGGTCGATCCGGCCATCGGCGGCGACTGCCGCCAGGTTGCGTTCTCCGCGGCCGGGCGCATCTGGATCGGGAACGGACTGCGGTCGCGGCGCGCGCACGTGGCGGCCCGCGGCACCAACCCCGACCTGTCGCTCGACGGATCGGCACTCACGTGGGAGCGTGGCCACGGCGTCTGGCTGCGGCGCAAGGGCCACACGACACGAGTCGCCGCAATCGGCGGCAACCCGCGCGTCTCGGATGGCGGTGCCAGCCAGAAGTGGGGCGTGGTCTTCGACACGCAGGCGCGGCTCACGCGCGGCGACACCGGCACCGGCTTCGACGTCTACCTGCGCACGTTCGGGCGTACGGGCGGTGTCCGCAGCACGCGTCTGATCTCTGGGCGTGCCGGCCGCTCACTCGGTGGCGACAGCCACAACGGCGGCATCACGGCCTATGCGCCGGTGCGCGGGATCGTCGTCTTCACCACAACGCGCGGCCCGGAGTCGACGATGTGGTTCGCCAACCTGCACACCGGGAACATCGACGATCTCGCGTACGCGCCGGCGAACGGCTCGTCTAAGCCAGGGATCTTCGATGCGGTGAGCTCGGCCCGGGCGAACTACGTCGTGTTCTCGTCGACGGGATCGTTCGCACGCGATACGAATGGGCCCACGCAGGACGTCTTCCTGAAGTTCCTGGCGGGGAAGTGAGACTCAACCGGGCGGATCGGGAATGAATGCAAGGCTTGCGATCGCCGCCACGACGAACAGCGCGGCGGCCATGGCGCCCTCGGCGTGCAGGCCCGACAGGAACCTCTGCCCACCCGGGTCGCCTGCGATTGCCCCGAATGCGGCGATGCCGATCGCGCCGCACGCCTGGCGCGCGGTGTTGTTGACCGCCGATGCCAGGCCTGCACGCGCGGCGGGAACCGCGGCGATCGCGGCACTGACAACCGCGGGTGTCAGGAAGCCGAGTCCGATACCCCACAGGAGCAACGCCGGCAGGATCGTCGTGTAGGCCGAGCTCGCGTCGAGCCGGGTGAGCAACGCGGTGCCGGCGGCCGCGACCACCAATCCCACGGCCATCGGCCAGCGCGGGCCCACGCGCGCAGCCACGCGCCCGGCGATCGGCGCCAACACCACCAGCGGCACGAACAGCGGGACCAACTCCACGCCGGCCTTCAGAGCGGACTCGTGCCGCAGCTCCTGCAGGTACAGGGTCATGACGAACAGGAGCCCGAGCGTGCACAGGTTCATCGTGCCGGCGACTCCGTTGGCCGTGAGGAACGCGGGTCGCCGGAACAGACGCATCGGCAGCAGCGGATGCTCGCTCGCGCGCTCGGTCCGCACGAATGCCGCGCCCAGTGCCGTCGCCACGATGGCCGCCGCGGCCACCACCGGTGAGACCCCGCTCTGACCCGCGCGGATGCACGTGAAGACAAGCGCCGCCAGCGCACCGGCGCCGAGCACCACCCCCGGCGTGTCCAGCTTCCTGGCCTGCGGGTCGCGGCTCTCGTCGACCACGCGGCTCGCGACGACGAGCGCGATGGCGACGAGGGGAACGTTCAGGAAGAAGATCGCGCGCCAGCCGAGGCTGTCGGTGAGCAGTCCACCGAGCAAGGGCCCGCACGGCAGCGCGACGCTGCCGATGCCCGCCCAGATGCCGATCGCCTTCGCCTGCTCGCCGCTCGCGGGAAACGCGTTCGCGATCACGGCGAGCGTGCCGGGGAGCATCACCGCGGCCCCGACGCCCTGCGCCACTCGGAAGGCGACCAACGCGCCGACACCCGGCGCAAGCGCGCAGCCGAGCGACGCGATGCCGAACAGAGCCAACCCTCCGAGCACCACGCGCTTGTGCCCGCGCAGGTCGCCGAGCGTGCCCGCCCCGAGCATGAGGCTGGCCAGCGCGAGCGCGTAGCCGGCGACCACCCACTGCAGGCCGGCGACGTTAGTACCGAGGTCGGCGCCGATGTGCGGCAGCGCGACGTTGACGATCGTGACGTCGAGAAGCACGAGGAAGTACCCGACGCACATGACGACGAGCACCACACGGCGATTGGCCTGCGTGGTCTCCACATCCACGCACTACCCGGTTCGGGCGACCCGGGCGGCGCTAGCGGGTGCGCGCAGGAATTCTCGTGCGCGGCGCCGGCCGGCGCCCGGCAGGGCGTGTCCGGCGCGGACTGCTCAATCTGACGCCGGGCTTCTTGACCGCGTCGGGTTCCGGCGGATTGTCATCCCGTGGCGGTGGGTCGTCGTCATCGTCGCCAGGATCGGACCTGGTCGTCCAGAAGGCCAAGCCGACCAACGGCGCCGTCGCGATCGCGATCGCCATGCCGGGGTGGCCGCCGATCGCGAACACGCCGGTGAGGAGAGTCGCCAGCGCGAGCCAGCCGATCGTGGTCGACAGCCCGACGTGGCGGGTGACCGCGCGGTTGGCGGGCGGGGACCACGCGACGGCGAGGCCGGTGAAGTACGGCGTCAGCACAACCCACAGGATTCCTACAGTGACCACAGCAGCGAGCCTCCCTTGCGGCGCCGGACCAGGGCGCGTCCCGCGAACCGATGCGGGACTCGTGCCTACCCTCTCACACCCGGCGGTCGCCCCGCAATCCGTCCAGGCGGGCGGCCCTCCGAATGGGTGGTCTACGACTCCGTGACGCGCGGCGCGTAGCGGTGGTGCAGCATCAGCTGGTTCCCGTCGGGGTCCTGGAAGAACGCCATGTGGCAGACGCCTGTGTCGAGGATGTCGCCGGTGAACGCGACGCCGCGCGATTCGAGCTCGGCGCGCGCCGCCGCCACGTCCTCCACGTGCAGGGCGTACGGGTTGCCGTTGCTGTGGTGCTCCATGCCCATCTGCGTTGGGTTGTAGACGCTCAGAGTGACGTCGCCGGGCTCGAACTCCGCGTAGTTGCGTTCCTGGTTGTAGACGGAGCGGCGCAGGCCCAGCACCTCGCCGTAGAAGTGGACGGCCTGGTCGAGGTCGCGGGTGGGCACGGGCGCGAAGTCGACGCCGGTGACGATGGATGTCTCGCTCATGTGCCGATCCAACCACGAACCCGCACAATGCCGAAGCGTGGCTCCACTCGACGAGCAGACGATCCTCATCACCGGCGCAACCGACGGACTCGGCCGCGCGCTTGCAGCGGGGCTGGCCGGCGACGGCGCTGAGCTGTTGCTGCACGGCCGCGACGACGAGCGCGGGCGCGCCACGCTGGAGGAGATCCGCGCGGACACCGGCAACGAGCGCCTGCACTGGCTGCGCGCCGACCTGGCCTCGCTCGCCGAGGTGCGCGCGCTCGCGGACCAGGTGCCGCGGGCGACAGATCGCCTCGACGTGCTGGTCAACAACGCCGGGATCGGTACGACGCTGCCGGGCGACGGCGAACGCCTCGAGAGCCGTGACGGCTACGAGCTGCGGTTCGCCGTCAACTACCTGGCCGGCTACCTGCTCACGCGCAGCCTGCTGCCACTGCTCCGAGCGAGCGCGCCGGCGCGGATCGTCAACGTCAGCTCCGCCGGACAGGCGCCGATCGACTTCGACGACGTGATGCTCGAGCACGGCTACAGCGGCGTCCAGGCGTACTCCCAGAGCAAGCTGGCGCAGGTGATGTCGACCTTCGACCTCGCCGACGAGCTCGCGGACGATGGCGTGACCGCTACCTGCCTGCATCCCGGCACCTACATGCCGACGAAGATGGTCGTGGCCGCAGGGGTGGAGCCGGTGACGGCGCTCGAGCAGGGCGTTCGCGCCACCCGCCGGCTCGTGGCCGACCCGGAGCTCGACGGCGTGACCGGCCGTTAATTCAACGGCGAGCGGGCAGCCGACCCGCTGCCGCAGGCGAACGACCCCGAAGCGCGGCGACGCCTACGCGAGCTATCCGATCGGCTCTCCGGGCTCGCCGCGTGACGCGACGACGGCAAGCGTCCTGCCCTGACCACCGCATAGGTGGATGGAACAGGACACTTCATCGCTACGGCGCAAGCTGCGCGAGCAGCGGCTGCGCCAGCTCGTCGAACGCGACGCGCCGGCCGGCCAGCTCCGACACCGATCCGAGCGTGGCTGGATCCAGCGGCAGCTCGAGCGCGGCATAGATCTCCGCGAGCAGTGCGCGCGAGCGCTCGTCGGGCGCCAGGTCGACCACCGCCTCGGCCCACGCCGCGCCCTTGATCGCGCGCTGCGCCAGGCCCGCGAGCTTCACGCCGCCGGAGCGGATGCTCCACGCGCCGGGGCACCACTCGCCGTCGAGCTCACCCTGTTCGGAGTCGATGCCGAGCGCAGCGAACGCCTGGATCAGGGCCGCCGTCAAGCGCTCGTAACGATCCTGGGTGCCCTCGAACGTCGGCCCCGCCTCCGCGATCCCGACGCAGAAGGAGCCGGTTCCGACGACCACCGCGTGGCCGCCGCTCACGCGAAGCACGGCCTCGACACCGGCACGTGCGGCCGCCGCGCGGGCGGCATCTGCGCCCGGCCGCAGCTCGTCGAGCCGGCTGAGCGCAACGGCGGGCACGGGCGCCCAGATGCGCAGCGCGCCGTCGAGCGTCCCCGCCGCCACTCGCTCCAGCAGATCGCGCGAAATCGCCTGGTCGGCAAGTGCCGAGCCGGCGACCGGAGTGGGCGAGACGTTGACGTCCGGCAACTTGTATGCAAGTATACAGAGAAGTGACGGCCAGCGCTCTCACCCCGATTTCCCGCACCAACGGCGCTCGCGCCGGGCTCACGGTCTACACGGCGTTGCGCGACGCGATCGTCAGCACCGAGCTCGAGCCGGGTCGACAGATCTCCGAGAACGAGATCGCCGACATGCTGGGCGTCAGTCGCACGCCCGTCCGCGAGGCGCTGGCACGCCTGCGCGACGACCAGCTCGTCCAGATCGTTCCGCAGCTCGGCACGTTCGTCAGCCGCATCAGCGTGGCGGGCGTGGACGACGCGCAGTTCCTGCGCGAGGCGCTCGAGTGTTCCGCCGTCCGGCTGGCCGCCGAGCGCGTCGACGCCGGCGGCGTGGCGGAACTGGCCACGCTGATCAGGCACCAGGAGGCTGCACGCGACGCAGCCGACGCCAGTGCGTTCTTCGTGCTCGACGACCAATTTCACTCGACGTTGTGCGAGCTGAGCGGCCGCCCGATCGCTTGGACGCTTGTCGCGCGCGCGAACGGGCATCTGAACCGAGTGCGCCGTCTGAGCCTTGCCGAGCCGCGTTACATCGCGGAGATGATCGAGGAGCACAAGGCCGTCGTCGATGCCGTCGGGGTCCGCGACCCCGATGCCGCCGAAGACGCCCTCCGCCACCACCTGCGCATGGTCCTCTCGGACCTGCCGACGATTCGCCACGACCACCCCGAGTACTTCGAGGACGACTGACACATGGCAGTGACCCAGCGAGATGTAGACCCACAGGAAACCCAGGAGTGGCTCGAGGCATTCGAAGCCGTTCTGCGTGAGGAGGGGCCTGACCGCGCCCAGCAACTGATCGACACCGTCGTCTGGGAGGCGCGCGGCTCCGGTGCCCAGGTCGAGGTCGGCCTGACCACGCCGTATGTCAACACGATCTCGCCGGAGCGCGAGGAGAAGCTGCCGGGCGACTACGAGGTCGAGCGCCGGCTGCGCTCGATCCTGCGCTGGAACGCGATGCAAATGGTGCTGCGCGCGAACTCGGAGTCGTCCGAGCTCGGGGGTCACATCGCCAGCTACAACTCGATCGCGACGCTCTTCGAGGTCGGTTTCAACCACTTCTGGAACGCCCCGTCCGACGCGCACGGCGGGGACCTTCTCTACCTGCAGGGACACTCGAGCCCGGGCATCTACGCGCGCGCGTTCCTCGAGGGGCGCCTGAGCGAGCAGGACCTCGACGGCTTCCGCCAAGAGATATCGAAGGACGGCCTGCCCTCGTACCCGCACCCGTGGCTGGCACCCGAGTTCTGGCAGTTCCCGACCGTCTCGATGGGCCTGAGCCCGCTGATGGCGATCTACCAGGCGCGCTTCATGAAGTACCTGCACGGCCGTGGGATCGCCGACACGGCCGACCGCAAGATCTGGGCGTTCGTCGGCGACGGCGAAATGGACGAGCCGGAGTCGCTCGGCGCGATCGCGCTTGCCGGCCGCGAGCGGCTCGACAACCTGATCTTCGTCGTCAACTGCAACCTGCAGCGGCTCGACGGCCCGGTGCGCGGCAACGGCAAGATCATCCAGGAGCTCGAGCAGGACTTCCGCGGCGCCGGCTGGAACGTGATCAAGGTCATCTGGGGCTCGCGCTGGGACCAGCTCCTGGCCGAGGACGAGGACGGCATGCTGCGGCGCCGCATGGAGGAGGCCGTCGACGGCGACTACCAGACCTACAAGTCGCGCAACGGCGCCTTCGTGCGCGAGCACTTCTTCGGTGCGATGCCCGGCCTGGCCGAGCGCGTCGCGCACATGACCGACGACGAGATCTGGGCGCTGAACCGCGGCGGCCTGGACGCGCAGAAGGTCTATGCCGCGTACGCGGAGGCGGTCGGACACACCGGTCAACCGACGGTGATCCTCGCCAAGACGATCAAGGGCTACGGGATGGGCACGGCCGGCGAGGGCCAGAACATCACGCACCAGCAGAAGAAGATGAACGAGGAGGCGCTGCTGGCGTTCCGCGATCGCTTCGAGCTGCCGCTCACCGACGAGCAGGTACGCGAGCACGCGTACTACAAGCCCGCCGACGACAGCCCGGAGATGCAGCTGCTGCGCGAGTGCCGCGCGAAGCTGGGCGGCAGCCTGCCGGCGCGGCGG
>DATBDN010000021.1:0-11151 GCA_036269895.1 Thermoleophilaceae bacterium | reverse complement strand
TTCCCGCCGGTTTCGCCGCCGGACTTTTCGCCGGTCTCGCCGCCGGAGTGGCCGCACGTCGAACCGCCGCTGTTCCCGCCGGTCTCGCCGCCAGCGTTGCCGCCGGTTTCGCCGCCGCCCGACCCGCCGGCCGAACCACCGGTTTCACCACCGCCGTTGCCGTGGTGGTGCTTGTGGACACAGACGACTACGGATCCGCCCGCACCGAACTGGCCACTCTTGACGTGGATGAAGTAGCGCTCGCCAGAACTGCTCTCGCAGGACCCCGAGCCCTCTTCCGAACCACCGCCACGGGAGCCGCCGGCACTGTCGCCGCTTTCGCCGCTGCCGTGGCCATGCTCGGAGCCGTTGCCTGCAGCGCCTCCTCCGGCTTCACCGCCAGCTGAGCCACCGGCGCTGCCGCCGGTTTCGTGGCTGCCGTGGCCGTGGCTGTGGCCGTGGTGCTTGTCACCAACCTCGCCGCTCCCCTGGCCGCTGGTGCTCCCGCCGGCGCCACCCTCGGTGCCACCTTCGACCTGGCCGTTGCCGTTGCCTCCAGCGCCACCTTCAGCGTGGCCATTCGCTTCACCGCCAGTACTGCCTTCGGCGTGGCCATAGGCGTGGCCGTTGGCCTTGCCGCCGGCACTGCCTTCGGCGTGGCCGTTGTCGTCGCCCCCGGCGCCACCCTCAGGGTGACCGCCGGCACTCCCACCGGCCTGGCCACTCCCCTGCCCGCCGACACTCCCGCCGGCGCTGCCCTCGGCCTGGCCGCTGGTGCTTCCGCTGCCACCGCCCTCCGCGTGCCCGTGGGCGTGGCCATCTCCGTTGGAACCGGCGTTACCGCTGGGATGCCCATACACATCGCCACTGCTCTCGGTGCTGCCGGACGCCGACCCGTATCCGCCGGCACTACCCGACCCGCCGGCACTGCTCGCCGTGCTCTCACCACTCGAGCAGCCACAGCTCATCCCGGACCCACGCGTGTAAGCGTGATCACCGTGATCCGAGCTGGCCTGCGCGGACGCCCCTGCGCTCGCGTTCGCATCAGCGCCGGCCTGGCCGTGCCCGGCGGCACCGCCTCCTGCCTGCGCTGCAGCCGGGAACGCCAGGCTTGCCGCCAGAACAGGACCGAACTTGGCGGCGTTCTTGAATGAGTACACCTCGTACCTCCTTGTCGTTGAACTCCGAATCCGACCGGAGCCCCAGTCATCCCCTGACTAGGAGGGCGTCGTGGCCTGCCCGACGAGGCGTGGTCCCCTCCGCGGTGAAGTTGTCTGCGCTGTTCAGCGCTCGCCGGCCAGCTGTCCCTGCGCCTCCCGCGCGGCCGCCGTGTCCTGCTCCCTGTCCTCTTTCTTCTCTTCCGGATCTCCCCTACGCCGACTCAGGCGCCTCTTCGCCTGGCCATTCACCAGTCGCCCTCTCGAAGCTCCGCCGAGCCCCATGGTCGACAAGCCCCTTGACGAGCCGGAACACCGCACCTTCGACCACGAGTGCGGCAACCAGCTTCGGGAAGTCGATCTCCCGATGCTTCGGGTGCGGCGCTTCCTCCTCGTCGAAGCGACTCCAGATGAAGTCGAAGAGCTTCTTCGACAACAGCCCGGCTAGCAGGCCGGCGACGAGGCTGACGGGGACAAACGCAAGCTTCATGTCTTCAGCTTTCGGGTGTCACGCGGCTCGAGGAAGGGCTCGCGATCCTCCGGATGCCCGGCCTCGATCTGCCGTCCGCGCTCCAGCTCCGCGTTGAACTCAGCGCCGAGCAACACCGCCACGTTCGAGATCCAGAGCCACGTCAGGAAGCAGATGACCCCGCCGATCGACCCGTACGTCTTGTTGTACGAGCTGAAGTTCGCGACGTAGAACGCGAACGCGGCCGAAGCGACGATCCAGAGCAGCACCGCCAACACACCGCCCGGGCTCACCCACCTGAACTTCGGGTGCTTCACGTTCGGCGCCGCCCAGTAGAGCAACGCGAACATGAAGCTGACGACGAGGACCAGGACCGGCCACTTGGCGATGTCCCAGGCGGTCACCGCAACCGAGCCCAGCCCGACCACGTTGCCCACCTGCTTCGCGAGCGGGCCGGTCACCACGACGGCCACCGCGCTGATTGCAAGCAGGGCGACGGTCACGATCGTCACGCCCACGCGCACCGGCAGCGTCTTCCAGATCGGTCGTCCCTCGCCGACGTCGTAGATCGCGTTCGACGCACGCATGAACGCCGCCACGTAGCCCGATGCCGACCACAGCGCACCGGCGAGGCCGACGATGACCAGGATGCCGGCCGCGCCCTGGCTCTTCTGCAGGTTCTGCAATGTGCTCGTGAGGATCTGCTTCGCGGGACCGGGTGCGACCGAGCCAAGGTTCTGAATCAACGGCTGCGTCGCCGACTGCCCGACCAGTCCGAGGACTGACACGACGGCAAGGAGCGCCGGGAAGATCGACAGGATCCCGTAGTAGGTGAGCGCCGCCGCCCAGTCGGTCAGGTTGTCGTTCTTGAACTCGCGGATCGTCCGGCGCAGGACGCCGAGCCACGAGCGCTTGGGGAGCTTGGCAGGGGTCTCCGGGGCGTCACCGTTCCCGGTACCGACCCGCTCGTCGCCTGTGCGTCGTCCAGTCGTGGTGCTCATGAGCTGCTGATCCGGCCGGCGATGAAACCGCCGACGAACGCCGCCACAGCAGCGGTCGGAATCGGGTTCTCCTTCGCCTTCGCCTTCGCTTGCGCGACGACGGCATTCGCCTTCGCGGGAGCTCCTGCGCCGCCGCCATCGCCGCTCGCCTGCGAGCCGATCGACTCACGCTTTTCGGCGATCGTCTGCTTGACGCCGTCGACGCGTTCCTTCGCGCGCGCCTTGATGTCAGTCTTCGACGCCAGCGCGCCCGCCGTGTCCCCGAGCTCCTGGCGCGTGTTCTCGATTTCGCGCCGGATCTCCTCAGGACTCTTCTGCTCGCTCTCTACTGACGCGCCGACTTGGCCCTGGTCTTGACCCATGCGACATCCTCCTTCGTGGAATCGAGCGCCCGCTCGGGAACGGGCGGGGTTGCCTCCTGCACCTTGTTCTTGCCCTGCAGCGCGAGCACGGCGGCGATCGCGCCATAGACGAGCGTCACGATCAGCGCCGCGAGCCACGGCGTGACCGCCTCAGACAGCGCGAGGATGAACGTCGCCGTAAGGGCTCCGAACGCGAACACGCCGAAGAGCCCGGCACCGCCGAACATGCCCGCGCCGATTCCGGCCTTCTTGCCCTTCTCGGCCAGTTCCGCCTTGGCAAGCTCGACCTCCTGCCGGACCAGCGTCGTCGTCTGGTCAGACAGCTGCTTGACAAGCTCGCTGACGGGCTGGTCGCGCACCTCCGTCGGTCCGTTGTCTTCCGCCATCGTTATCTCCTCGTCGGCCTGTACCTGTGCGTCCCCGGCGCACTGCGGGGGAAACGTGGTAGGCGGTTTCCCGGCACGGGTAGGTGAAAACGCAAACTGCTTCATGCCCGCCCGAACTGCGACAGCGGCACTCAGCTACGCCCTTGATGGTGTTCCACTTGAACGGAAAGCGGCGTGAGCGAACGCCGAGAGCGGACGGATGCCCGGCGGCACCGCGAGACGATCACCGCGGCCGCGGCAGCGGAGCTTCGCGCCGGGAAGCCGCTCCAGATCCAGAGCATTGCTGGGCGAGCCGGCCTGAGCCGCTCGACGATCCATCGCCATTTCGGCAACACGGCCGGACTCGAGCGCGCGCTCGTGGCAGCGGCGGCAAACGAGGCGGCGTCAGCTCTGGCGACTGCCGCTGACGGGACGGCCGCGCCGCTCGCCGAGCTGCGACGCGCGCTGTCGCTGCTGGCCGCCATTGGCGCCCGATTCGGGCTTGCCAGAGTGTCGCCGGACGTCGTCGTCGCTGCGACCGACCCCGTCGCTTCGGCGCTGGCGCCGACCGCCAGGCGCGTGCTTGCCGCGGCCGAGATGGATGGCCCACCCGCTGATTGGCTGGCGCTGGCACTGCGTGATCTCGTCGCGCGCACCTTCCGGGCCACCAACGGCAACGACCCGGATGCGGCCGCCGAGGCGATGTTCAGAGCGCTCACCGATCGGCTCGGCCGCGCACTGCTGGTGGTCGATGCGGCCGGCGGCGCCGTCGCGGCGAACGACGCCGGCCGGAGCGCGTTCGGCGTCGCAGGCGACGAGCCACGCGGCTCACGCGTTGCAGAGCCGCAAGGCCTGCGCTACGAGGACGACGCGCCGTCGCCGCCCGGTCTTCACCCGCTCACGCTCGCCGTGGCGAGCGGCCAGTCGCAGACCACCGCCATCCGCGGGCTCCGCACTGCCGGCGATCTCGAGACGCGCTGGTTCGTCGTCGAAGCGACAGCGCTACGCCTGCGCGAGGACGACGCCGCGCCCTACGGGATCGTCGCCGCCATGACGGACATCACCGACGAGCGCAACAGCGAGCTCGCGCTGCTGCCGCAGCCGGGGACCCTCGGTCGGACCGAGCCACTCATCCTCGATGCGGCGCGCGCGCTGGACGAGGTGCCGGCACACCTGCTGCCCGATCAGCTGGTCGCGGAAGCGCGCAGGCTCGTGAACGTGCCCGTTGCGCTGTACGTCGTCGACATCGACGGCTCGCGGCTGCTGCGGCTCGCCGGCGCGGAGGAGTTCCCCGAGCAGATGGACGCTCCGCTGGCCCTGGGGCCAGAGCTAGCCCGTGACGGGATGCCGTCGCTCGCCTCGCGCCTGGCCGACGAGATGCCCGGCGCCGTCCTGGCGCCACTCTGGCTGCGTGGCAGAGCGGTCGGGGTGCTCCTGGCGGCGGGTGGCGACGTCGCTGCGCTTGGCGAGCTTGCGCGCGAAGGCGCGGCCGCGCTCGAACTCGGCAACGGCTATACCGACACCCTCGACGCGAAGCGGCGGCGCAAGGAAATCAATCCCGCCGCCGAGATCCAGCAGAGCTTGCTGCCGCCGCGGATTGTCCGGCTCGCAGGCGGCCAGGCCGCCTCGAGCATGTTGCCCGCTTACGAAGTGGGTGGCGACTGGTTCGACTACGTCGAAAACAGGGACGGCGCCTGGCTGGCTATCGCCGACGCCGCGGGCAAGGGTGCGCACGCGGGGGCACTCGGCAGCCTTGGGCTGGCGGCGCTGCGCGCAGCGCGACGCAACGATGCGGGCCTGGACGACGCAGCTCGGACCATGCACGAGACGATCTGGGACGCCGGCGAGGAAAGCTTCTACCTGACCGCGATCGTTGCGCGCTGGAGCGCGCCATTCCGCAGCTTCAGCTGGATCAATGCCGGCCACCCGCCGCCGCTTGTGTTCCGTGCCGACGAAAGCGTCGACGAGCTGCGCACAGAGCCCGACCTGCCGCTCGGTCTCGACGCGCGCGAGCGGCGCTTCCGGGTGCGTCACCGGCGCATCGCGCCTGGCGAGCGCCTCGTCCTCTACACCGACGGAATCTCCAATCGCCCGACACGCGACGGCCTCTTCGGGCGCGACGGGATCGTCAAGGCTGTGCGCGAAGCCCCGGGCACGGCGCCGAGCGCGGCGGCACGAGCAATCCAGAGCGCGGTCGTCGCGACGACGACCGATCTGCTGCGCGACGACGCGGCCGTGATCGTGTTCGCACCGGACCCGTGCTGACGCGGGCTCAGAGGCCCTTGTCCTGCGCTGCTTTGTACGCGACCTGCAGGAAGTCCGAGCCCGTGACGATCGCGAAGATGCTCGCGACAAAGCGCGTCGTCCGCGGCGCCAGCAACAGGCCGAACAGGCCCGCCGCCGCGATCCACTGACCGATGCAGAACGGGCACGTGATCAGCTCGCCGATCGCCCTGCGCAGCCCGGTGCCGCGCGGCGCCTCCGACACCTCGCTGGGACCGGCGTCCTCCTCGTATCGCGCGAACGGGGCGCGCAGCGGGCTCGTCACCTTGTCCTTGGCGATCAGCCTGCTGAGCTTGTGCGTGCCGACCGTGAGGAGCGCCAGGTCCGCGGCCGAGATGCGCTCCGGCAGGTCCTCGCGCCGCGCGTACAGCGCGCCTGCCAGGCCGGCGTTGAACGCGGTCGCAAGCAGCGCGTAGCCACCGAGCGGCTTAGCCTCGCCCGGCGCATAGCCCTCGTGCTCGCGCTTGATCGAGTCGACGGTCGCCCGCTCCATCCCGGGTCTCTACCCGGGCCCGAACAGGACGATCAGCGAACTAAGGGGTCAGACCCCGAAATTCGCGAACTAAGGGGTCAGACCCCGAAATTCGCTCCATTTGCCCGATGTAAGGGGTCCGCCTTACGGACAACATCACGTCTGCGAGCGAACGAGAGGAGCCCGGATGAACAGCCAGATCAACCTTCAGATCGCACAGGAGCACATCGCCGACCTGCATCGCAGCGCCGCCGCGTCGCGGCGCGGCGCCCCGGTCATCGAGGATGTGAAGCAGCCGACGGCCGTGATCGCCCTGCGGCTGGCATGGCCGGACGAGTCCGACGAGCTGGCCGAGCTCGCGGCGCTCGACTCGCAGCGGCCGCTGCGCGGGCACGCGCTCATCGCCCTGGTCGACGGGAAGCTCGTCGCCGCGATCTCGCTGCTCGATGGGCGCGTGATCGCCGATCCGCTGGCGCCGACCGGTGAGGCGCAGGCCCTGCTCGAGACGCGTGCGAGGCAGCTGGCGCTCAGGCCGCGGCGGCCGCGGCGCCGGCGCTTCCGACTGCGCTTCGCATGAGGGTCGCGGACCGGCTGGTTGCCGTCCGGAATACTCAGGAGGCGATGGCTTCGCGGGTCACGAGTTCACGGCTGATCGGGCGCGATGTCGAGCTCATCGAGCTCGAGGACGCCCTTGAGGCGGCGGCCGCCGCCGAGCCGTCGCTGTTCCTGGTCGGCGGCGATTCGGGGATCGGCAAGACCCGCCTGGCCGACGCGCTGCGCGAGCGCGCCGAGGTGGCGGGAGCCGTGACGATGACCGGCGAGTGCCTCGAGCTGGCCGAGGCTGAGCTGCCGTATGCCCCGATCGTGGCCGCGGTGCGACCGCTCGCGCGTGAACGCCACCCGGTGCTCGAGCAGATGACCAGGGCGGAGCGCTCGGAGCTCGCGCGGCTGCTCCCGATGGTCGACGCCCCTCCCGCCGTGGGTGACGACTCGGGCGCCGCCGCTCAGGCACGGCTGTTCGAGGCGCTGCTGGCCCTGCTGGACTGCCTGGGCCGGGACGGGCCGGCTCTGCTCGTGATCGAGGACCTGCACTGGGCCGACCGCTCGACCCGGAGCTTCGTCAGCTTCCTGGCACGCAGCCTCTCTGACGAGCGCGTGCTCGTGATCGCGACCTACCGCTCCGATGAGCTCCACCGCCGTCACCCGCTGCGCCCGCTGCTGGCGGAGATCGACCGCCAGCCACGCGTGCGACGGCTCCAGCTCGAGCCGCTTGGGCGTGACCACGTACGCGAAGCGCTCGAGGACATCCTGGGCCGCGAGCCGGAGCGCGACCTGGTCGACCGCCTCTTCACCCGCAGCGAAGGCAACCCGCTTTACGTGGAGGAGCTGCTGGCTGCAGGCGCCGACGGACGCGGTCCGATGCCAAGCTCGCTGCGCGAGGCGCTGATGGTCCGCGTCGAGCGGCTCGACGATCAGGCACAGCAGTTGCTGCGGCTGCTCGCCGTCGGCCAGCGCCTCGATCACCGGCTGCTCTCCGACGCGCTCGGTGTCGAGGCCGGCGAGCTGGTCGCCCCGCTGCGCGAGCTGGTCGCCAACCATCTGGTCGTCCCCAATGCGGAGGGCCGTTACGTCTTCCGTCACGCACTGTTGCGCGAGGTGATCGTCGACGACCTTCTGCCTGGCGAGCGTGCCGAGCTGCACCTGGCGCTCGCGCGCGCATTCCAGCGACGCGCCGACGCGGGCGAGGGTGACGCACAGGTGGCCGCCGGGATTGCCCACCACTTCCACGCCGCCGGGGATCGGCCGGCCGCGCTTGTCACGAGCGCCCGTGCCGGGATCGCGGCCGCGGAGGTTCACGCCTACGGCGAGGCGGCCGCGCTGTTCGAGCGCGCGCTCGACCTGTGGGACCAAGTGCCGGATGCCGAGCGGCTCGCATGCTGCGACCACGTGACGCTGCTCGTGCGAGCCGCCGATGCGCATTGGAACGACGGCAGCCACTTCCGCCAGGAGGCGCTGCTCAAGGCCGCGCTCAGCGAGGTGGACGCGCCGGCCGAGCCACGCCGCGCTGCGGTGCTGCTCGAGCGGCTTGCGCGGGCGCAGCGAAACCTGAACCACACCGACGAGTCGCTTGCAACAGCCCGGCACGGCCTCGCGGACCTCGGCGACGACCCAAGTCCGGAGCGCGCGACACTGCTCGGGTTCGTCGCTAAGTCGCGCGTGCTCCAGGGCAAGTACCGCGACGCCGCCGACGTGGCGCGCGAGGCGCTCGACGTCGCACGAACCGTGGACGACCGTAGCGCCGAGGTCAGCGCTCTCGACGCCCTCGGGCTGGCATTGATCGCCACCGGTGACATCGACGAAGGCCGCGCCTGCCTGCGCCAGGCGATCGACATGGCACGAGCCGACGGCCGTCCCGACGCGATGGGAATCGCGTACCTCAACCTCGCTGACGTTCTGCACCTGCGCGGACGGCACGAGGAGGCGCTCGACGTGGCGCGCGAAGGCCTCGAGCTGAGCGTGGGTCGCAGCCGCAGCTGGCTGCGGATGCTGTCGGCCGAGCTGGCGGTGGACAACGGCGATTGGGACCAAGTCGAGACCCACCTCCCCCACGCCGAGCGCGCGGTCGGGAACCAGCTGCTTAACGCGCAGCTGCGCCGCGCCGAGCTGGCGCTCGGTCGCGGCCAGCACGAGCGGGCGCGCGAGCTGCTCGCCCAGCTTGAAGCGGAGGTGGCGGAAACGGCGGAGCCGCAGTACCTCGGTCCCTACGGAGCGCTGCTGGCGGAGCTGCGGCGACGCGAGGGCGACCTGGATGGCGCGCGCGAGGCGATCGACGACGCACTCGACCGGCTCGAGTTCTGCACAGAGGACGTGATGCGACTTGCGCGCGTGACGGCCGTGGGCGTCGCGGTCGAAGCCGACCGAGCGCAGCGGGCGCGCGACCTCGGAGATGCGGCCGAACAGCGTGGCGCGACAGCACGGGCGCGCGAGCTCCTCGAGCGGGTGCGCGCCGCGGCGATCGACGGCGGTCCCGTGGAGGCCGCCTGGGCCGCGACCGCCGAGGCCGAAGATGCTCGAGCGCGCGGCAAGCCGGACCCGAAGCGCTGGGGAGCGGCGGCGGAGGCGTGGGATGGGCTGCAGCGCCCGTACCCCGCGGCACGCACGCGCCTGTTCCAGGCCGAGGCGTACCTGCTGGGCGACGATCGCGAGAAAGCCGCCGAGGCAGTATGTGCCGCCCTCGCCGGGGCCGACCGGCTGGGCGCCGGCTGGCTGGCTGGGGAGGCACGCGCGCTTGCGGCACGCGCCCGCCTCCGGCTCGACGCCGAAGCCGAGCCGGCGCAGCCGGAATCGCCGGCGCCCGCGCCACGGGAGGACCCATTCGGGCTGACCCGCCGCGAGCGCCAGGTGCTCGCGCGCGTGGCGCGCGGCGCGACCAATCGCGAGATCGGCCAGGAGCTCTTCATGGCCGAGAAGACCGCGAGCGTGCACGTCTCACGGATCCTGGCGAAGCTCGACGTGCGCTCGAGGACCGAGGCCGCCGCGGTGGCGCACCGGCTGGGTCTGGCGGACGAGGACGCGGCGCAGGCGGTCTAGCGCTTCGCGCCGGGCGCCTTCTGACGGACGCGAATCGTCAACGCGGGCGAACCCGCGCCGGCGCGGGTGTCGTCGCCGCTCCACTGAGCGACGAACTGCGTCGGCCGCGTCACGTCCGAGAAGATCGTGAAGCGGCCAGTAGACGACACCCTCACGTCACGCAAGACCCAATGCTTGTCCTTCTCACGCCGGGATACCCACACCTTCTCACCGCCGTGCGCAGGCGTCAGCTGCCCGCTGACAGCGACCACACCGGCCTGCCCGGGCCGGCGACGTCGTACCGAGAGCCCGATCTGGGACGGCTCCCCGACGTCGCCCCCGGTCTCGGTCGCGAGGAGATGGTCGACGTCCGAGATCGCAAACCCGGCGAGCGGCCCGGGAGCCTCCAGCGCGCCCGGACGGATGCGGGTGCGATCGACGAGCTGCGGCCGCCATGTGCTACCTCCGTCAGAGGTGCGCATCACGTAGCCATTCGGCTCTTCGCCGAACTGGGACACCGCGACGTAGCCGTTCTTCGGGTCGCTGAACGCAAGGTCAGTGGCCTTCTCGGTCCCGGTGGCCGGCAGTTCCTGCCAGTCACGCGCGCGATCGATCGTCTTCCAGACGCGGCCGTTGCGCGTAAGGGCATACGCAACCGTGTCGCTCACGAAGTCGACCTTCACGAGAGCTTTGCCCTGCCGCGGGATCGTCGCGGCGTGCCAGTTCTCGCCGGCGTCCTCTGACACCACGAGCGCGCGCGGCCCATATGCGAATGCCAAGCCCGTCGTCGTACCGCCGGCGTTCAGTCGCAGCTTCGCCACGACGTCCTGGCGTACGCGCTTGAATCCGAAGCCGCCGCTCCGCGAACGACGCATGCCGCGCGGGCCGATGAGCAGCACACGGCTCGCGTCGGGAGCGATCACCGCGCGCGGCTTGAGATAGGTCCCGATGTCGAGCAAATGCCAGCTGTCGCCGCCATCGTCGGTCAGCATCAGGCCGCCATCTGCGTCGAGCGCGTAACCCCTCGCGGCCGTCGGGAACGTCACGTCGACGAGGCTTGCCGGGCCCGGCGCTGCGAGAGCAAACCACGTCTCCCCACCGTCAGTGCTGCGGGCGAGCGCGCCCGCACGGCCCCATGCGTACGCGGTGGCGGCCGAGGTTGCCCGGACGTGGGTGAAGCGGCCTGGCAGGTCGTCGCCGACCGTTGCGAAATTGTGCCCGCCGTCAGCGGAGGCGACCGTCGCGCCGGCTTCCCCAACCGCGACCATGCTGCCGGCGGCCGAATAGGTAGCTGCCAGCAACGGCAGCGTGGACGGCGAGATCGATGTCCACGTCGAGCCCCCGTCCTCGGTGCGCAGAAGCTGGTCCCCGCGCGCCGTCACTGCTACGCACCGCAGGGCGTCCGCACAGCGGATCCAGTGAATGCTCGCCGGCGGCTGCACGACTCCCTGCTGCGTCCACGTGAGGCCCCCGTCCTCGGTCTTCAAAACCGA
>DATBDN010000020.1:0-3214 GCA_036269895.1 Thermoleophilaceae bacterium | reverse complement strand
CACCAGCGGCACACGCCCTCGTGACCGTGGTAGCCGCCCTCCACGGCGACGAGCGCCGACTCGATCTCGACGTCCTCGTGCATCAGCGCGAGGTAGGCGTCGCGGTCGTGACGGTCGAGCGCCTCATAGGCACGACGCGCGCGCTCGACGTTCTGCTCCGAGACCGTCACTGAGCCAAGTCGCCCACCAGCACGGCCAGGATCGCGATGTCAACCTGGTTACCACGCTCGAAGTTGCGGCTGCGGAGCAGCCCCTCGCGTCTAAAGCCAAGCTTGCGGGCCAGCGCAAGAGACGCTTCGTTGTCGGGCAGTGTCGTCATCTCGATGCGCACGAGGCCCCAGTGGTCGAACGCCCAACGGCAGGCCACGCCGACGGCTCCGCTGCCGATCCCGCGCCCGCGCGCCCAGGGCGCCAGCCAGAACCCGACTTCGGCCCGGTGGTGCCCCGGTTCGATGTGGTGGAAGTTGACACCGCCGAGCAGCGCATCCGTGTCGGCGTCGGCCACGGCCAAGTGCCGGCCCTCGCCCTGCTCCCACAACGCCGCGTGCTCGCCGAGCCACTTGCTAGCCAGCTCCTCGTCCGGAATCTCCTCGATGCCCCAGTCGACCGCTAAATGCGGGTCCTCGACGAACGCGCGCGCCAGCTCGGCCGCGTCGTCCTCCCGTTCCGGCCGCAGGACCCAGCCGTCGCCCTCGATCCTCATCCCGCGCGATTGTGCCGCTGTTTGCGGGATCGGCTGATCCCGCGCGCGCACCGCGGGGCATGATGGCGGCAGTCCGCGGGGCGGATATCGCGGTTCACGCCGGAATTTCCACAATATCTAGTGGTTGGAGGGCAGGACAACCACTAGCAGTAGTAGAATTCAGGGTCCATGCAGTGCCCCTACTGCGGATCGACCCAAAATCGCGTCGTGGATTCCCGCGAGGCGGCTGATGCCATTCGCAGACGGCGGCAGTGCGAGAACTGCGACCAGCGCTTCACGACCTATGAGCGGGCCGAATCGGTGCGCATGTACGTCGTCAAGCGCAACGGCCGCCGCGAGCCGTTCGACCGCGACAAGCTCCTCCGCGGGCTCCAGCGGGCTGCGGCCAAGCGGCCGATCGAGCCCGAGCGGCTCGAGGAGGTCGTCAGCTCGATCGAAGCGGCAGTCCGGCGCGACGGCGGCGAGGTCCCGGCCGAATGGGTGGGCGAGCTCGCACTCGGCGGGCTCGCGCGGCTGGACCGCGTAGCGGCCGTCATGTTCGCGTCGGTCTACCGCTCGATCGAGGACCTGTCGGCGTTCGAGACGGAGCTCCGGCGCCTCGAGTCGGAGGCGATCCCAGGGCCGGATCAGCTGTCGATCGAGGTCCTGCAGGACGAGGGTGTTCCGTCCGCCCAAAAGTCCACTCTTGCTACCCCTTCCGGTGGCCGCTCCAAGGGCCGCCACACCGCGAAAAACCCACAGAGGAGAAGTCATGCCAGCCACAAGTAGCGCGTCCCAGAAGAGCTCCGTTACTGGTGACGGGGGCCTCCGGGTCGGGCGCCGCTACACGGAGGCCGGCACGCATCCGTTCGACATGGTCGAGTGGGAGATCCGCGACGCGATCATCGGCAATCCCGACAAGCCGGCGTTCGAGCAGGGCGGCGTCGAATTCCCCGCGACCTGGTCGCAGAACGCCACGAACATCGTCGCCCAGAAGTACTTCCGCGGCCAGCTCGACACGGCCGCGCGCGAGTCGTCGGTCAAGCAGATGATCGGCCGGGTCGCCGGCACGATCTCGACCTGGGGCCGCGACGGCGGCTACTTCGCGACGCCGGAGGACGCCGACGCGTTCGAGGCCGAGCTCACCTACATCCTTCTCAACCAGCTCGCGGCGTTCAACTCGCCGGTCTGGTTCAACGTCGGCTTCGAGGAGCATCCGCAGTGCTCGGCCTGCTTCATCCTGTCGGTCGAGGACACGATCGAGTCGATCCTCGAGTGGAACACCAAGGAGGGCATGATCTTCCGCGGCGGCTCCGGCTCGGGCATCAACCTGTCGAAGATCCGCGGATCGAAGGAGCCGCTGTCGAAGGGCGGTCTCGCGTCCGGCCCGGTCTCGTTCATGCGCGGCGCCGACGCCTGGGCGGGCACGATCAAGTCGGGCGGCAAGACGCGCCGGGCGGCCAAGATGGTCGTCCTCGACGTCGACCACCCGGACATCCTCGACTTCATCTGGTGCAAGGCGCGCGAGGAGGAGAAGGCGGCGGCGCTGCGCGACGCCGGCTTTGACATGCGGCTTGACAGCGAGGCGTTCGCCTCGATCCAGTACCAGAACGCGAACAACTCGGTGCGCGTGACCGATGAGTTCATGAAGGCGGTCGATCGCGGCGGCAAGTGGCACACGCTCGCGCGCACCACAGGCCAGCCGGTCGACGAGTACGACGCGCGCGACCTGATGCACCAGCTGGCCGACGCGGCTTGGCGCTGCGCGGATCCGGGTGTCCAGTACGACACGATCATCAACGAGTGGCATACGTGCCCGAACTCGGGTCGCATCAACGCGTCGAACCCGTGCTCGGAGTACATGCACGTGGACGACTCGGCGTGCAACCTCGCATCGATCAACCTCATGAAGTTCCGCAAGCCGGACGGGACGTTCGACACCGAGGCCTTCGAGCACGTCGTCGACGTCGTGTTCCTGGCACAGGAGATCGTGGTCGGCCCATCGTCGTACCCGACCCAGCAGATCGGCGAGAACGCGCGCAAGTTCCGCCAGATCGGCCTCGGCTACGCCAACCTCGGCGCGCTGCTGATGTCGAACGGCATGCCGTACGACTCCGACGAGGGTCGCGCAGTGGCCGCCGCGATCACGGCGCTGATGACCGGGCGCGCCTACCGCAAGTCGGCTGAGATCGCCGCGGCGATCGGACCCTACGACGAGTACGAGAAGAACCGCATCCCGCACAACCGCGTGATGGAGAAGCACCGCGCCGCCTCCTACGAGATCGGCGGCACGCTGATGGACGAGGACCTGATGGCGGCGGCGCGGCATGCCTGGGACGAGGCGGTCGCGCTGGGCGACGAGCACGGCTACCGCAACGCGCAGGCCACGGTGCTCGCCCCGACGGGGACGATCTCGTTCCTGATGGACTGCGACACGACCGGAATCGAGCCCGACTTCTCGCTCGTCAAGTTCAAGGAGCTGGTCGGCGGCGGCACGATGACGATCGTCAACGGCACGGTGCCGCTGGCGCT
>DATBDN010000019.1:0-4984 GCA_036269895.1 Thermoleophilaceae bacterium | reverse complement strand
CTGGGCTGAGCAGCGGGTCAACTTCCCGCTTGCTCACCATGGTCGTCCCGGCCAGAGTGAGATCGACGTACGGTGACATGACAAACGCCGCCACGGGCAGCGGCAGCCCTCGATCGCGGGCGTTGACCAGAGTGGCGATGGCAAGGCCGCCACCTGCGGACTCTCCGGCGAAAGCGATATCCGAAGGAGCGATGCCGCTGTCCAGGACGGCTTCGTAGGCGGCAAGAGCGTCTTCAACCGCAGCCGGGTACGGATGCTCGGGGGCGAGCCGGTAGTCGACGGAAATGACCTTGGCCTGCGTTCGCCGGCCGACTTGTGAGGCCAGGTCAGCGGCGAGGAACGCGTCCCCGATTACGTACACGCCCCCGTGGAAGTAGAGAACGACGTGGCGAGACTCGACACCCTCGACGGTGATCTCGGCCGTCGGGACGCCCCCTAGTGCGGCTGCGGTCACGTTAATCTCGGCGGCCAGGGGCTGCGCCGAAACCGCTTCTCGAAGCAGCTGTCGTTGCTCGTTGACATCGCTGTCGGGAGGGAAGGCAGCGCGTCGCAGGATTGCGTCGACCATCGCTTGCTGCTCGGTACTTCACGGAGGATCTCCCTTCCGTTGAAGTGGTGGATCTTCTTTAGGCTCGCTCGCGCATGTCAAACCCACAGCTGAAATGTCCTGTTCGGGAGAGCCGGCTATTCGAGTCTTGCCGACGAGCTTGAAATCCGCTCCTGTTCCCACCGAAGGCTGAGAATTCCAGGGTCTGGCGTGCACGACTCACAACGAGTCCGAACGCGTCGCGCCTGAGGCTCGAAGCGAAGAACACGTCCGCTCGCCTCAAATCCTTGCCACGGACCACGGGCCTGTCGTCCACGCGGACAACCCAATCGCCTATTTGCAGGGACTTTTTATGGGCGGTACTGGGCTCGAACGCACAGTTGAGCGAAGTGCAAAAGCCGACCGAACGTCTGAGCGAACCCGAACGAACGTCAATCCTTGCCATTCTTGCCACCCTCCCAGGTGGCCTCGCTTTTTCTAATCGTCCATCGCTCCCGTACGGGCAGCTCTACGCGTCTCGGACGTCAGCATGCTTGCGCATGCCAGTTTGCGTTAGTCCCCGGTCGGGGAGCGGCAGTCGTACGCTGAGGGTGGTTCCGCCGTTGGGTGCTGAGTGGATGTCGATGCTGCCGCCGAGCTCGGCGGTCCGTTCGCGCATCGAGGTCAGTCCGACACCGACGGGACTGTTTTCCGGTAGTCCGCGGCCATCGTCGGAGACCTCGAGGCAAACGGCCCCGTCGACCGCGATGAGGATCGACGCGTTGCGCGCCTCCGCGTGTCGGGCGATGTTTGTAAGGGCCTCCTGTGTGATCCGGAAGATGGCTACCTCGACGGCGGCGGGAAGCGGTGGCATCGGGTCGGGTGCGCGCACGTCGCAGGCGATTTGCCTCTCGCCGCCGGTGGCGAGCGCTGATGCTTGCTGGCGGATCGCTCCGACGAGCCCGAGCTGGTCGAGCGCTGGTGGACGCAGCCCGTAGACGAGCCGACGGATGTCGGCGACCGTGGCTTCGATGCTCGCCGCCGCTCGGTCGAGCAGCTTGTCGCCGGTCGCGGGGTCGTGGGTCAGTACGCCTCGGGCGGCCTCGATCATCAAGATCGCGCCGGCGAGCGTCGGCCCGAGACCGTCGTGCAGGTCGGCGCTGAGTCGCCGCCTCTCTTCCTCGCGAGCGGAGACGAGCCGCTCGCGTGAGCGTTGAACCTCGCTGGAGAGCGCGACTCCGCTTACGGCTGCTGCCGCGTGATGCGTGAAGTCTTCGAGCAGACGACGGTCGGCCTCGCCGAGCGTTTCGCCGTGGGCGCGGGCGCCGAGGATGAGCGTCCCCACCCGCTCGCCGCGGTGGACGAGCGGCAGTTGCAGCGCGACTCCCGCCGCCGGGCTGCCGTGGACTGCGGCGAGCCCTTCGGCCGCTGCGGCCAGCTCGACGGCGACGTAGGGCAGCCTGAGGGCGTCCGCGATCGTCTCGACCATCGCGGAGAGGACATCTGACTGACCGATCGCCTGGCCGAGGCGGCGGCCGAGCGATGAGATTGCCGCGTAGGGCTCGTCCCGCTGTCCGTAGAGCAGGCGGTTGACACTCCGCTGCAGCCGGTCGCGGAGCGGCTGGAACGCGACGGCGACGAGCGCCGTGGCCGGTAGCGCGATTCCGAGGCTGGCGTCCTGGCCAAACAGGCGGCCGAGGCCGAGCACGACGGCGACGTACAGCCCGCCGAGGACGAGAGTCAGGGCCGTGTAGACGAGGGCGCGGTTGACGTGGACGTCGAGTCCGTAGAGGTGATGCCGCAGGATCGCCACGGCCATCGCGCCGGCGAGGAACGCGAGCGAAAGCCACCAGGCGACGGCGCCGACATCGCCCGCGCCCGGCACGAGGAAGCTCGTGATCAAGCACGCGGCGAAGCCGATCGCCACCAAGACGGCGGCGCGCACGAGGAGCCGCAGCTGCGAGGCGGTCTCGGCGTCCGCGGTCCGCCGCCGGATCCGGAGCGCAGCGATCCCGAAGCCGGCGGCCGGCACCATCGCGAACCAGCCCAGGCTCGCGGCGTCGCCAATGTTCGCCAACACGCTGCCGTTCGAGATCGGGTTGCCGAGGAAGCCCAGCTCCTCGCCGACGCCGAGCGCTCCGTGCAGCAAGAGTAGGACCGGCGCGGCGACGGCCAGCCACAGCGCGGGCCGCCAGCGCCGTGAGAGCAGCCGCCCGGTGGGAAAGACGAGCGGCGCGACCGTGACGAGCGCGATCATCGGCGACGGCGACCATTCGCCGAGCCAGCCGATCCACGGCTCGGCAGGCAGCCGGTCGACGAAGTGCGAGTACGTCGCGTACGACTGGGCCGCGACGGCGATCGTCACGCCCATCGAGGTCGCGCACACCAGCCAGCCGATCGGGTTTCGCGGCACCCGCGCGACCATCAACGCACCGAGCGGAAGCAGCGCCGCCATCACCGCGAGCCGCATCAGCAGATTGACGGTCCCGGCATGCCCATCGCTGGGCACGTCGTTGGCGGCGACCAAGACGGTCAGCCCGAGCGCGAGCAGCAGGAGCGCCACGCCCGAAGCCGCGATCGCCCGGACGCGGATGCCCGCCAGATCTCTTGCCAGCGCGTTCACCCGCTCGCGCCCTTCGATCGCAGCGGGCGTCGCGTTCACCGCCGGCCGCCGATGCCCGCTTCCCGGGCCTTGACGATCGCCTGGGCCCGATCGACGACCTGGATCTTCGTGAACACACTCGACACGTGGTTGCGGACGGTCTTGATCGAGAGGTCGAGCTGCGCGGCGATCTGCTGGTTCGACCATCCACGGGCGACGAGGTCAAGGATCTCGCGCTCGCGCATCGTCAAGTCCGGAAACGGCGTTGCGGACGCTGCCGAGGCGGCGGCCTCGAAGAACCCGATCATGCGACGTGCGATCGCCGGGCCGAACACCGCGCCCCCGTCGGCGACCGTGCGCAGCGCCCGCAGCAACTCGGCCTGGCGCGCGCCCTTGACGAGATAGCCGCGGGCGCCCGCCCGGACCGCCGAGAACACCGAATCGTCGTCCTCGTGCATCGTGAGCACGAGAACCGCGATGTGGGGGGCGGCGGAGACGATGTCGCGAGTCGCCTCGATTCCGTTACGGCCGGGCATGTGCAGGTCCATCAGCAGCACGTCGGGCTGCAGCTGGAGGGCACCGTCAACGGCTTGTTGGCCGTCGACGGCCTCGCCCACCAGTTCGAGACCGTCGACGGAGGCCAGCAGGGCGGCGATGCCTTCCCGGAAATCGGCCGAGTCGTCCGCAACCAGGATCCGGAGCGGCTCGCTCATAGGCAACTCCAGCGGAGCCGAGCCTTCATGGCTGTGAGCGTACTCGTCAACCGGATCGGGAACCGCGCGCGGCACCGCATCAACTGAGCACGGTCCACGTCGCGGTGAACAGGATCTCGATCGCGGCGAGCACGATCGCCGCCGTCGCGAGCCGGGGACTTGTGCCGCGGGCGCGAACGCCGACCACGATCGCCGCGACGGCAAGCGGGATGCCGATCCAGAAGCCGCCCGCCGGCAGGTCCCAAGCGATCGTGACGCCGGGAACGCCGAGCACGGCCAGGAGGAGGGCGAGACCACCGCGATGCCGGGGAGTCGCGAGAGCAACAGTGGAAACTGACATGAGTACCTCCGAGTAGTTGGTGCGTGCTGGAGACGCGGATGTCAGGCGACGAGCGTGATCGTGTCGTCGGCGCCTGCCTTTGTCGGCCTGGAGACCAACGTGCCACGAGCGTTCGCGTAGGCGCCGGTTCCGCCGGTCACGGTGCCATGCACCTTCGCGCCGGCCTTCGGCAGGAAGACCTGGACAGACAGCGTCCCACCGGCGACCACCATGATCCCCTCGCAGCTAAACGCTGCATTCTTCGCCTGCGGCGCGGCGACGACCGCCGTGCAGTGGACGTAGAGGCGGCCGATGTGCTTGCCGGCGCCGTCCGTGAGCGGGTTCGCGAACACGATTGCGTCGCCGATCGAGGCGGCCGGTTCGCCTTTGGCCTTTGAGGTCGGCGCGTTGTCGACGAACGCGAATGTCGAGCCCTTATCGAGCTCCTTGAACGTCAACGTCTTGGCGCCCTGCGCGGAGGCGCTGGAGCCGAGAACGAGCGCGCACACGCCGATTGCGGGCAAGACAGCGCCACGAGCGAAGCGGGGCAGAGCGACAGACACGGGAACTGGGAACATCGAGCACCTCCTAAGCATCGATTTCGATGTCCCAGCCTCCACCGAGCGTGTCCCAGACAACCAGGGACAATCGTCACGTCCAGACCGGGAACTTCAGTGCACGCCTGGCGGTCGATGTGTCGACTCGCGGGCTATCGTCCTCCGCGATCAGCCGGTTCCCGCGTCGCCGGACCCAAGGCCGGGCGAGCTACAGCGGCTCAGAGACATGTTCAAGTACCCGGCTTTCGGTCCCGAACCGTGATCCCC
>DATBDN010000018.1:0-6664 GCA_036269895.1 Thermoleophilaceae bacterium | reverse complement strand
CACTCGTCGAGGTTGTCGTCGACGATCTCGACCTGGCCGTCCTTGCTGGCGAAGAAGTCGACCGGGCAGGCGTCAGCCAGCTTCCGGGCGATCTCCGGGTCGTTCCGCGCCTCGTCCGAGACCTCGACGTCGATGAACAGGCCGGCCATCAGGCGGTCACTCCCAAACGCTCCTTCACCAGATCGGGGATCTCGGCAATCGACTCGGCGACCGTGATGCCCGCCTCCTGCAGGCGCTGGATCTTCTCAGCGGCCGTGTCGGCCTTGCCCTCGACGATCGTGCCGGCGTGGCCGAAGCTCATGCCCGGCATCTCGTCCATGAAGCGGCCGGCCATGAAGGCGATGATCGGCAGCTTCGAGTCGTTCTCAGTCACGTAGCGCGCCAGCTCGGCCTCCATTCGGCCGCCGGGCTCGGTGTAGATGACGATCGCCTCGGTCTGCTCGTCCTCCTCGAACAGCGGCATCAGCTCGGCGTAGGTGGAGCCGATGATCGCGTCGCCGCCGATCGATACGGCCGTCGAGACGCCCAGGCCGGCGGCGGTCAACGTCGAGCTGATCTCGGTGGTCATGCCGCCGGAGCGCGACATCACGCCGACCTTGCCGGGCTGGTAGGCCTTCTGCGCGTCCTTGGCCGGCCCGCCGATACCGCCCATCTTCGCGATTCCGGGGCGGATGATCCCCAGGCAGTTGGGCCCGATGATGCGCGCACCGCGCAGGCCCGCTAACTCGACCATCTGCGCCACGTCGTAGCGCGGGATGCGTTCCGTGACGATGACAACCAGCTTGACGCCTGCGTCGATCGCCTCGAAGACCGCATCCTTCGTGAATGCCGGCGGCACCGTGACGACGGACCCGTAAGGGGCTCCATGCGCTTCGACAACCTGCTGGACGGTGTCGTAGACGGGAACACCGTGGACCTCTCGGCCCTTCCTGCCGGGCGTGACCCCACCAATGATCTTGGAGCCGTAATCGAGGCACTCCTTGGTGAGGTTCACCGCTTCGCGTCCGGTGATGCCTTGCACGATGAACGTGGTGTCCTGGTCTATGAGCATCAGCCGATCTTCTCCACTGCGCGCTTCGCCGCCTCGTGCATCGAGACCGAGCGGTCGTAGTACTCGACGCCGTATTTCTCGAGGATCTTGAAGCCCTCGTCCTCCCAGGCGCCCGGGATGCGGAAGACGGCGATCTTCTCTGCCGGGTCGTATCCGAGGTCGACGCACGCCTTGATCACGCCGCGCGCGACGATGTCGACGCGGGTGTTCGAGACGATCGACATCATCACCGCGATCTTGTCCACGCCGGGCTTCTGCAGCACCAGCTTGGCGAGGTTGCAGGCCTTCGACACTGACGGGTTGCCGCCGATCTCGCAGTAGTTCGCGGGCTTGCCGCCGTAGCTGCGGACGGCGTCGAACAGCGTGAGCGAGCCACCGCCGGCGCCGATGACGAGTCCGAGGTTGCCGTCGAACTCGGTGACGTTGCCGGCCACGCCGCGATGGTCGACGGAGTCGATGCGCTCGCCCTCGATCTCGAAAGGTGTGGGCTCGCGCGCTTCTCGCGTCTCTTCCTCGCCCACACCAAGCTCCTCGAGCAGGTCGCTCTGGCGGCCGCGCGCCTCGTTCTCCATCTCCATGTGGGCGTCGAGCGCGACGAACTTGCCGTCGGTCAACTCGACCAGCGGGTTGATCTCCGCCAGCGTCATGTCGTACTTCACGAAGATCCGAGCCAGCCCGGAGAGGAACGGAACCAAACGGTTCAGCTGCGAACCCGTCACGCCGGTCGCGGCGATCACCTGCTTGGCCTGGAAGTCGGACTGGGGGAGGAGTGTGGAGATGTGGCCGCGCCCGATCTTGTCCGGATGGGTCTCGGCGACCTCCTCGATGTCGATGCCGCCCATCGGCGAGAAGACGAAGCTCGGTAGCTTGCGGATGCCGTCCCAGACGACGCCGGCGTAGTACTCCTGCTTGATCTCGGCCTTCGCGCCCACCAGCAGGCCGCGCGGCATGTGGCCGTTGATCTCGAGCTCCAGGATCGCCTTCGCCTCTCCCTCGGCCTCCTCGGGCGTGTCGGCGAAGCGGACGCCGCCGGCCTTCATGCGGCCGCCGGTCAGAACCTGCGATTTGATGACGACCGGGCCCGCGACGTCCTCGGCGATGCGCTTGGCGTCCTCCGCCGTTTTCGCGTAGCCGCCGGGCGCGACCGGGATGCGTTCGCGTTCCAGGATCTTGCGCGATTCGTATTCGAAGAACCTCATGAGCGCGCGGAAACTACCGGGTTACGAGTCGTCGAGTCCGGCGAGCTTCCGCAGCAATTGGTTGAGCGCGGTGCGCTCCTCCGCCGTGAGCGGGCTTAGAAACGCATCGCCGGTCTTGCTCGCCTCACGCTGGAGCATCTGCCACTTACGCTGCCCTTCGTCGGTCAAGTGCACGGCGCGGCGACGGCGGTCGCGGGGGTCGATCCGGCGCTCGACGATGCCCCGCTCCTCCAGGCTGTCCAGCACGGCGACCATCGAGCTCGGGTCGATGCGGGCGAGTGACGCGAGCTCCTGCTGGGTGATGCCCGGGCGGTTGAGGAGCACTGTCACAAGTCCGAACTCCCGCGGGTCAAAGCCATGTGGCTCGAGCATCTGGAAGAACCGCCGGCGCGATCTCTCGCCCAGGTATCCCAGGAGGAAGCCCGTGTAACGCGCCAGCTCTTCGGGAGGCCGGTCGGAATAGAGCACGTCAAGATGTTAACTTGGTCAACCAATAGTTTGTGATACAAATAATTCATGATCTCCACCATCACATCCTGGGTCCTGCGTCACAAGCGCCTCGTGATCGGCTTCTGGATCGTCTTGACGCTCGTCGGCGGCGCCACCTCGGGAGCGGCCACGAAAGCGATGAAGCAGAAGTTCTCGGTCCCAGGCAAGGAGGGCTGGGAGGCGAACAAGGAGATCGCGGCCACGTTCCGTGGCACCGGCGGAAACGCCGCGCCGCTCGTGCCGGTGGTCACGCTGAAGGGGAGCGCCCAAGCGGCGCGCGGTCAGTTGGCAGGCCTCGAGCAGAAGGTGCGTCAGGCCCTCCCGGGCTCGCGTGTGGCGGGCTACGGCTCAACGGGCGACAAGGCGTTCGTGTCGAAGAACGGCCACACCGCGTTCGTCATCGCATACGCACCGCCGGATCCGGACCAGCCGTTCGGCGACAACCCGAAGGCGGAGAAGAAGCTGCGCGCGGCGCTGCGCGGCGCAAGCGTCGCGGGGGCGCCGGTGCATCTGACGGGCATGGACGCGCTGCAGGACCAGTCGAACGGTGGCAACAACGACGGGCCCGGCGTGTTGGTGGAGGCGCTCGTCGGCGGCCTCGGCGCGCTGATCGTGCTCGCGTTCGTCTTCGGCTCGCTGCTGGCGATCATCCCGCTGTTCATGGCCGTGCCGGCGATCCTGACGACGTTCCTGCTCGTCTACGGCCTCACGTTCCTGACCGATGTTTCGCCGATCGTCCAGTTCCTGGTGGCATTGATCGGCCTGGGCGTCGCGATCGACTACTCGCTGCTGATCGTCGTGCGCTGGCGCGAGGAGCGCACTCACGGGCTCGACAATGAAGCGGCGGTCGCCCGCGCAATGCAGACGGCTGGACGCGCTGTCGTCTTCAGTGGCACGACCGTCGCGATCGGGCTGCTGGCCCTGCTGGCTCTGCCGCTGCCGTTCCTGCGCTCGGTCGGCTACGGCGGCATGCTGATTCCGCTCGTGAGCGTGCTGGTGGCGCTCACGCTGCTTCCGGCAGTGCTTGCGAAGTGGGGACCGCGTCTGGACAGGCGCCGGCTGCGCTCGGACGACAAGGCGAGTCGCTCCTGGACGGCCTGGGCCCGGCTCGTGGTCCGCAACCGATGGGCGGCGGCGGGTGTGTCGCTGCTCGTGCTCACGCTCCTGCTCGTAGCGGCATCGAAGCTGCAGCTCGGCATCGCGAACCCGGACACGCTCGCCAAGGGCGGCGACGCGCGCCAGGGGTTGAGCACGCTCAAGCAGTCCGGCATCGGCTCGGGAGCGATGCTCCCCTACGAGACGCTTGCGCCCGCACCCGAGGCCGCAATGGCCGCGCGCAGCACGGCCCGGCTCGACGGCATCCACGGTGCGGTGGCCCCGCCTGGGGCCGACTGGCGCGGCGGCGGCAAGGGCGATGTGCTCACCTTCCAGACCCAGGGCGGCGGCTCCGGGCCTGACCTCACCGGCGCCGTTCGTGACGGCGCGCATGGGGCGTCGCCGAGCTCACAGGTGGGGGGAGTCGTGGCGCAGAACAGCGACTTCATCGACGCGGTCTACGGCAACTTCCCGCTCATGATCGCGCTGATTGGGGTGATCACCTTCGTACTGCTGGCGCGCGCGTTCCGCTCGCTCGTGTTGCCGCTGAAAGCGGTGGTGCTGAACGTGATCAGCGTGGCGGCGGCGTGGGGCGTGCTGCAGTTCGTCTGGCAAGCAGGCCACGGCTCCAAGGCGATCTGGGGGATCGATCCGACCGGTGCGATCACGGCATGGATCCCGCTGATGCTGTTCGCGTTCCTGTTCGGCCTGTCGATGGACTACGAAGTCTTCATCCTGTCGCGCGTCCGGGAGGAGTACGACCGCACCGGCGACACCACCGACGCGATCGTCACTGGGATCGGTCGTACCGGTCGGCTGGTGACGAGCGCCGCGATGATCCTGTTCCTGGCCTTCCTCTCGCTCGCGTCCGGTCCGGAGACCGACGTGAAGGTGATGGCGACGGGTCTGGCTGCCGGGATCCTGCTCGACGCGACGGTTGTCCGCGCGCTGCTCGTGCCCGCGCTCGTGTCGCTGTTCGGGCGCTGGAACTGGTGGCTGCCGGCCTGGCCGGCGCGCGTCCTGCGCGTGGCCCCGAGTGAGGGCACCTGAGAGCGGGTATTCCCTCTTTGAGGGAGGGAATCTGTGACAACCGCAATCATCATCATCGTGGTCGTGCTGGCACTGGCCGCGCTGGCGTTCCTACTGATGCGCCGGCGCCGCGCCGACAAGCAGTTGGTCGAGACGCGCACGCGCGAGGTCGCGAACCACCGCCAGGAGGCGACGGCGAACGAGCAGCGCGCGTCCGAGGTGCACGCCGAGGCGGCGAAGGCGCGGGACGATGCCGATCGCCTCGAGCGCGAGGCCGAGCAACTGCAGCAGGAATCGGATCGCCGGCGTGAGGCCGCTGCCGACCTGGAGGAGAAGGGCGACCGCGCACTTGCGTACGCCGAACGCCACGAGAGCGCGGCGGCCGAGAAGGACGAGGAGATCGAGACGCGGTCGAAGCCGTTCCGCGTTCGCTGATCAGCTGCCGCAGCGCCGCTAGCTCGCGCGGGGGTCGGGTTCGACCTCGTGCTTCCCCGGCTTCGAGCTCCCCGGTAGGCGGGCGGCGACGCGGCCCAGCGGGGTGATCGAGCGCTGCAGGCCCTCGACGCTCTGTGACAGCTCCTCGAGCAGCAGCGACAGCTTGTTGATGCGGTCGTCGAGCTTGGCGATGATCTCCGGCACCGCCGCCAGGTCCTTCTGGACGTCGACCAGCACGGGCATCGTCGCCTCGATGTTGGCCATCCGGGCGTCCATCGTCGGGATGGCCTGCGTGCACTCGGCCACTCTGGCCATGTCCCGCTTCAGCTGTGCCAGCGCCTGCGTGTCCTTCGCCATCGACCGCGTGTTTTCCGCGATCTTCGGCAGCACGCGCAACGCCGCCGCCAGCTCGGCGGGTGCGCCAAAGGGGTTCGGCATCCGCGGCGCCATGAGCTACACCGCCGCCGCGGCCTGGCCCTCGCGCTCGAACCCGTACGCCTCTGCCAGATCCCGGTCCTTCGCCGCCAGCATCTTGGCCAGGTCGACCATCACCTTGCACTGCTTCCAGGTGGCGTCGTCCTGCATCTTGCCGTCGATCATGTGCACGCCGCGTCCGTCCGGGATGGCCTCGAGGACCTTCTTCGCGAACAGCACCTCGTCGACCGGCGGTGAGAAGACCTTCTTCGCGATGTCGATCTGGGCCGGATGCAGCGTCCAGGCGCCCACGCAGCCGAGCAGGAACGCCGCGCGAAACTGGTACTCGCAGGCGACGGTGTCCTTGATGTCGCCGAACGGCCCGTAGAACGGCAGCAGGCCGTTCATCGTGCACGCGTCGACCATGCGCGCGATCGAGTAGTGCCACGGGTCCTGCTGATAGTCCGGCCGCGCCGCGTCGGGGTTGTCGGGATCCGGGTCCTCGATCACGCGGTAACCGGGGTGGCCGCCGCCGACGCGGGTCGTCTTCATGCGCCTCGACGCGGCCAGGTCGGCGGGGCCGAAGCTCATGCCCTGCATCCGCGGGGACGCGGCCGCGATCTCCTCGACATTCACGACGCCCTGTGCGGTCTCGAGAAGCGCGTGCACGAGGATCGGCCGCTCGAGCCGCACCTTCGCCTCGAGCTGAGCGAGCAGGCGGTCGACGTAGTGGATGTCCCACGGCCCCTCGACCTTCGGAACCATTATCACCTCGAGCTTGTCCCCGATTTCGGTGACAAGCGTGGTCAGATCATCCAGACACCACGGGCTGTCGAGCGAGTTGATGCGCGTCCAGAGCGGCGTGTCGCCCAGGTCGGCCTCCTTGCCGACGCGCACCAGGCCCGCGCGCGCGGCCTCCTTGCGATCGGCCGGCACGGCGTCCTCGAGGTTG
>DATBDN010000017.1:0-31551 GCA_036269895.1 Thermoleophilaceae bacterium | reverse complement strand
TCCTCGCGCACACGCGCGACGTGCAGTACATCGAGAACGGCGAGGTCGTCGTCGTACGACCCGAGGGCGTCACCTTCTCCACCGCCGAGGGCGCGCCGGTCGAGCGCGCCGTCGAGACCATCGACTGGGACGAGTCGGTGGCCGAGAAGGGCGGCTACGAGACCTTCATGCTCAAGGAGATCCACGAGCAGGCCGACGCGGTCGCCGAGACCGTGGCCGATCGCCTCGCGACCGACCAGATCGACCTCGGCGAGATCGGGCTCTCCGACGACGAGCTGCGCGCGCTCGACCGCATCACGATCGTCGCCTGCGGCACCTCGTATCACGCCGGCCTCGTCGGCCGCTACGCGATCGAGGAGTGGGCGCGCGTACCGGTCGAGATGGACATCGCTTCCGAGTACCGCTACCGCAACCCCGTCGTAGACGAGCACGACCTCGTAGTCGGGATCACGCAGTCCGGCGAGACCGCGGACACGCTGGCGGCGATGCGCCTGGCGCGTGAGCGTGGAGCGAAGGTGCTGGCGGTCACGAACATCATGGGGTCCCAGGCGACGCGCGACTCCGACGGCGTGCTGTTCACGCGCGCCGGGCTCGAAATCGGCGTGGCGGCGACGAAGACGTTCGTCGCGCAGGTGGCGGTTATGTACCTGCTGGCGCTGAAGGTTGCGCAGGAACGTGCGTCGATGCCCGAGTCGCAGATCGCAGAGCTGGTCGGCGATGTGCGCGCGCTGCCGCACAAGCTGGCGGATCTGCTGGAGGGGCTGAACGGCTCGATCGACCGGATCGCCGGCCAGTGGTCGGCGGCGAACTTCTTTCTTTACCTCGGCCGGCACGTGGGGCTGCCGGTGGCGCTGGAGGGCGCGCTCAAGCTCAAGGAGATCTCCTACATCCCCACCGATGCGTACGCGGCCGGCGAGATGAAGCACGGTCCGATCGCGCTGCTGGACGAGCGCACGCCGGTCGTGACGGTGGCAACGGATTCGCCGGTGCTCGACAAGGTGCTTTCCAACATTGCAGAGGTGCGGGCGCGGGGTGCGCACGTGCTGGCGATTGCAACCGAGGGCTCGGCGCAGGTTGGCGAGCACGCGGAGGAAGTGCTGTACGTGCCGGCGACGAACTGGCTGATTCAGCCGATGCTGGCGATCGTGCCTTTGCAGTTGCTGGCGTACCGGATCGCACGGGCGCGTGGGCTGAACGTTGATCAGCCTCGCAACCTCGCTAAGACGGTCACTGTCGAGTAGGTGGTGCTGCGCGGGGCCATCGCCCCGCCATTCGCGTTCGACGCAGCCAGGTCGCTTCGCTCCACCGCATCGACCACGAATGGCGGGGCGACGGCCCCGGGTACGCTCGGGCTCGTGATTGGCATTGACGTGTTGGAGGTCGCGCGGTTGGAGGAAGCGATCGCTCGGCGGCCCAACCTCTTGTCGCGGCTGTTCACGGATGCGGAGCGCGCGTATGCGGACCAGCATGCGCGGCCGGCGATGCACCTCGCTGCACGCTTCTGTGCGAAGGAGGCTGTTGCGAAGGCGCTCGCTCTGGAGGCGTGGGCGTTCCAAGACGTAGAGGTGGTGGCGACCGAAACAGCTCCCGAAGTCCGTTTGAGCGGGGCGGCGGCTGCTCGCGCCGCTGAGCTGGGCTTAAAACCGCGGATCTCGTTGACACACACGCGCGAGACCGCCGCCGCTGTGGCGATCCTGGCGTGAGCCTGCCCGACTGGCTCGATCCGCTGTGGCAGGCGGCCGAGATGCGGGCCGCCGACAAGCATGCGATCGAGGAGGCCGGAGTTCCGTCGCTCGACCTGATGGAGCGCGCAGGGGCGGGGTTGGCGCGCGTGGTCGCCGACGTGGCGGGTGACGGGCCGATTCGGGTCGTAATCGGGAAGGGCAACAACGGGGGCGATGGGCTGGTCGCGGCGCGACTGTTGCGCGAGGACGGGCACGAGGTCGACGTGGTCGCAGTGGGGAATCCGGACGAGCTCCGCGGCGACGCGGAGGAGAACCTGACGAGGCTGCCAGGCGATCCACCTCGAGACTTCGATCAAGAAGCCCTGAAGGCCTCAGCCGTGATCGTCGACGCGATGCTCGGAACGGGCTTCGAAGGCGAGCCACGCGAGCCAATCGCCGGGGCGACTCGGGCGATAAACGAAGTCCGCGCCAGTCGCGCATCCGGCGCGCCCGCATCCGGCGAATCCGGCGCGCCCGGCGCGCCCGCATCCGCCGGCGCAGCGCCGATCGTCGTCGCCTGCGACGTCCCTTCCGGCGTCAACGCCTCCACCGGTGAGGTCGCCGGTGACGCTGTCGAGGCCGATGTCACGGCCACCTTTCATGGGCCGAAGGTCGGCCTCTACGTCGAGCCGGGCAAGACTCATTCGGGGCGCATCGAGGTCGTCGAAATCGGGATTCCGCGCAGTGCGCCTACGCCGGCCGCTGCCGGGCTCATCAGCGAGCGGGTGCTGCTTCGCGTCCCGCCGCGTGCGCGCACCGGCAACAAGTTCAAGTCCGGCACGGTCGTCGTCGCGGGCGGCGCCCGCGGGCTCACCGGCGCGCCGACCATGGCCGCCCTGTCCGCGATGCGAACCGGCGCCGGCTACGTACAGCTTGCGGTTCCGGAGCCGGCCGAGACAGTCCTCGACCTCCGGCTGATGGAGGCGATGACGCACGGACTCCCGCACGAGAAGGGCGCCCATGTCGAAGCCGGCGCCGAGCAAGTGATCGAACTGTCGAAGCGCGCGGGCGCGATCGTGCTCGGGCCCGGCATCGGCCGCACCGATGGCGCAGTCGCATTCGCCCGCCGCGTCGCCCGCGACGTGGCCGTCCCTCTTCTGATCGACGCCGACGGGCTGAACGCGCATGCCGAGCATCTGGAGCTGCTGGCGCAGCGCGACGCGCCGACCGTGCTGACCCCGCACGACGGCGAGCTCGGCCGGCTCCTCGGGATCGAGTCGTCGGCCGTCGGCGAGCACCGCATCGCGCATGCCCGCGACGTCGCGCAGCGAAGCGGCGCGATCGTGGTGCTCAAGGGCGACGACACGCTCGTCGTGCCCCCCGACGGCCCGATCGCGGTCAGCGCGGGAGCCACCCCGGCGCTGGCAACCGCCGGCACGGGCGATGTCCTGTCGGGCTTGATCGGCGCTCTGCTGTCGAAGGAGATGGACCCGTTCGAGGCCGCGTGCGCCGGTGTGTTCGCGCACGCGCGCGCCGGCCGCGTAGCCGCCGAGCGCCACGGAGCAGACCACGTGATCGCCGGCGACGTGATCGAGGCACTCCCGGATGGCCTCAGGAGACCCTCGTGAAACGGGCGTGCCGCAACCGGGCCACACGATGATCGAGCGCGCCGTCGCCCGCATCGACCTCGGCGCGATCGAGCGCAATTGCGCCCACATCCGCTCGCAGCTGCACGGCGAGACCAAGCTCTGCGCCGTCGTCAAGGCCGACGCCTACGGCCACGGTGACACCTGGTGCGCCAAGGCTGCGCTCGCGGGGGGCGCCGACTGGCTCGCCGTCGCCGCCGTGTCCGAGGCACTCGAGCTCCGCCGTCACGGCATCGATGCCCCGCTTCTCGTAATGGGCGCTCTTACGATCGAGGACGCCCGTGCCGCCCTCGAGGCGCCCGCCGACGTCGTCATTTGGGAGCCGGAGTTCGCCGAGGCGTTCGCCCGTCTCGCCGATGCCGACGGAGTGACCGGCCGCGTGCACGTCAAGCTCGATTCGGGCATGGGCCGCCTTGGCACCAAGGATCCGGAGCAAGCGCTGGCCGTCGCCCGGATCGTTGGCGAGGCCGAGCACCTGCAGCTCATCGGGCTGATGACTCACTTCGCGACCGCGGACGAACAGGGCGACGACTACCTCCCGCAGCAGCTCGGAGTCTTCGCGGAGTTCGCCGGCCGTTTTCGCGAGCAGTACCCCGAGGTCATCGTCCACGCCGCCAACAGCCCCGCCACCTTCCGCGATTCCGCCTCGCACTTCGACATGGTCCGCTGCGGAGTCGCCGTCTACGGCCTCGATCCGTTCCAGGAGGACCCGACGCTCCGCGGGCTCGACCAGGCGCTCAGTCTCCACTCGTACGTCGCCGCCGTCCGCCGCTTCGAACCCGGAGACAGCGCCGGCTACGGCCGCCGGTGGACCGCCGAGCGGCCGACGTACGTGGGGACAGTCCCCATTGGTTACGGCGACGGCTTCCGGCGCGCGTTCACCAACAACGCCGAACTCCTGATCGGCGGCCGGCGCTATCCCGTGGTCGGGACCGTCAGCATGGACAACATCACGGTGGATCTGGGAGCCGAGACCGAAGTCGAGCCGGGAACCGAGGCGACGCTGATCGGGCGCGACGGCCGCGAGTGCATCACCGTCGAGGAGCTCGCGCACCGTATCGGCACGATCAACTACGAGATCACGTGCGGTCTCACTCCGCGCGTCCGGCGCCAGTGGAGCTCGACGTGAACGCCGCGCCGCCGCTCGACGAACGCCTGGCACAGCAGCCCGCTGTCCTTGCCGCGCGCGCCGGTCTGGCTGAGCAGCCGGGCGTCTGGATCGTCGGCGGCGCGCTGCGCGACGCGTTCCTCGCGCCGGCGCCGGTCACCGATCTCGACCTGGTCGTCTCGGCTGAGGCCGCCGCGTCGGCGCGGGCGATCGCCAGGGCCGTGCAGCGCCCGGCGTTCCCGCTGTCCGAGCAGTTCGGCGCCTGGCGAGTGGTCGGGGACGGCTGGCTGTGCGACGTGACACCGATGCAGGGCGACCTCATCGAGGACGACTTGGCGCAGCGCGACTTCACCGTCAACGCGATGGCCCTGCCGCTGTTCGGCGGCCAGCTGGTGGACCCCGTCCACGGACGCCGGGACCTCGAGCGACACACGTTGCGCCTGGTCGCGCCGGACGCCTACGAGCGCGATCGGCTGCGCCCCCTGCGCCTGATCCGCTTCGCAACCGAGCTCGCCTTCGACGTCGAGCCTGAGACCGCGGAGGCGACGCGCGAGTGGGGGCCGCGCGTGACGGAGGCGGCGGGGGAGCGCATCTTCGCCGAGCTGCGGCGCATCGTTGCGTCGTCGCGCGCGCCGGAGGGGCTGCGGCTCGCCGCCGAGCTGCGCGTGCTCCACGCGGTTCTGCCCGAGCTCGACGATCTGCGCGGCATCGAACAGAGCCAGTTCCACCACCTCGACGTCTACGACCACACGATCGAGGTGCTGCGGAGCCTCGAGCAGATCGACTCGAACCTGGGCCAGTATTTCCCGGACGATGCCGCCGAGCTCCGGCAGGTGCTCGACGAGCCGCTGGGCGACGAGCTCACACGCGCGCAAGCGCTCCGCTTCGCGGCGCTCCTCCACGACATCGGAAAGGCGCGGACCCGCAGCTTCACCGACACCGGCCGCGTCACCTTCATCGGCCACGACTCGCTCGGTGCCGACATGGTGCGCAACATCTGCAAACGCCTGCGCACCAGCGAGCGCGTGCGCGAGTTCCTGGCGCTGATCACGCGCCACCACCTGGTGCTCGGCTTCCTCGTGCATCAGCGCCCGCTCTCGCGGCGGGTGATCTACCGCTACCTCAAGTTGTGCTCGCCGGTGGAGGTCGAGGTCACGCTGCTCACGTGCGCCGACCGCATCGCCACCCGCGGCAAGAACGCCGAGGCCGCGATCGAGGCGCACCTCGGCCTGGCGCGGGAATTGATGTCGGCGGCGTTGCGCTGGCGCCGTGAGGGCCCGCCGCGAGCGCCGTTGCGCGGCGACGAGCTGGCGGCCCAGCTCGGCATCAAGCCGGGCCCCGACCTCGGCCGTTTGCTGGCCGAGCTCGAGGAGGCCAGCTATGCCGGTGAGGTGACAAGCGCCGACCAAGCGGTGGAGTACGCGCGACGCCTGCGGGAAAATCCCGTCGAGAGATGACGATCGTCGACCTCGCCGTCTACAAGGACGGTAAACGCGAGGACAACGTCCCGCTCGACAGCGCGTTCGAGGCAGGCAGGGAACCCGGGGCGCTCGTCTGGATAGGGCTGCACGAACCGACCGAAGACGAGTTCGACGCCGTGCGGCGCGAGTTCGGCCTGCACGAGCTCGCCGTCGAGGACGCGATGAAAGGGCACCAGCGCCCGAAGCTCGAGGTCTATGGCGACGAGCAGCTGTTCATCGTGCTCAAGACCGCCCACTACTCGGAGCCCGACACGCTGGAGTTCGGTGAGATCCTGATGTTCGTCGGCGACCAGTACGTGGTCACGGTCCGCCATGGGGAGGCGACCCCGCTCCACGACGTTCGCGGCCAGCTGGAGCAGCGGCCCGAGATGCTGCGCTGCGGCACGGGGGCGGTGATGCACGCGGTCATGGATCGCGTAGTCGACGACTACCAACCGGTCCTGACCAACCTCGACATCGACATCACCGAGCTCGAGGCGCAGGCGTTCGGCGACGACCCGCAGCGCGGGCTGACCGAGCGCGTCTACCGCCTGAAGCGTCAGGTGATCAACCTGCACCGGGCCACGGCACCGCTCACCGAGCCGCTGGGACGTCTGAGCGACGGCCGCTACGCGCACGTGCACGAAGACCTACGGCCGTACTTCCGCGACGTCTACGACCACCTGCTGCGGACGGTGACGACCGCGGACCAGTTTCGCGAACTGCTGACCAGCATCCTCGAGGCGAACCTCACGCAGGTGACGGTCCGCCAGAACGAGCAGATGCGCCAGATCTCCGCGTGGGCCGCGATTCTCGCGGTGCCAACGCTGATCGCCGGCATCTACGGCATGAACTTCCGGCACATGCCGGAGCTGCACTGGAGGTTCGGCTATCCGGCGGTCGTTGTGGTGATGGTGCTTCTTTGCGCCGCGCTCTACAGCTACTTCCGCCGCATCGAGTGGCTGTAGCCTGCCACCTCTCATGGCTGCTGACCCTGACTGCATCTTCTGCAAGGTCGTCGCGGGCGAGATCCCGTCGCACAAGATCGACGAAGATGACAAGACACTTGCCTTCATGGACATCAACCCGTGGACGCGCGGCCACGCGCTGGTGATCCCGAAGGAGCACTCGCGCAACGTCTACGACGTCGATCCTGAAGATCTTGCCGCGGCCCACATCACCGCGCAGCGCGTGGCCAAGCGCATGCGCGAGCGGCTGAACTGCGACGGCATCAACGTCCTGCAGTCCTCGGAGCCCGTAGCGATGCAGACCGTCTTCCACACGCACGTGCACGTGATCCCGCGCTACTCGGACGACGGGCTGCGACTACCGGCGCACCCGCAGCCGGCCGAGCACGAGGAGCTCGCGGGGCTGGCGGAGGAACTGCGTGCCTAGGGCCCGCTACGAGCGCGACGGCGACATCGGCTTGGTCGTCATCGACGACCCGCCTCTCAACCTGTTCGGCGACGAGCTCCTCACGGACCTCGTTGCGGCCATCGAGAAGGCGGAACGCGACGACATCCGCGCTCTGGTCATCCGCGCCGACGGCCGGGTCTTCACAGGAGGCGTGGACGTGCAGGTGTTCGCGGGCAAGAGTCACGAGGAAGGCGCGGCGCTGTTCGAAGACCTCGTGAAGATCGTCCACAGGCTGGAGGCGATGCCGATCCCGACGATCGCGTCGGTGCACGGGCTTTGCCTGACCGCCGGCTTCGAGCTGGCGCTCGGCTGCGACATCCTGCTCGCCGGCGAGGCGGCCAGGTTCGGCCTGGTCGAGCGCGTCATCGGCCTCACACCCGGCATGGGTGGCACGCAGCGCGTGGCCGAGCGCGCCGGCCCGGCGCGGGCGCGCGAGCTTGTGATGACGGGCGACCTCTACGACGCAGCCACGCTCGAACGCTGGAACGTGGTCAACCGCGTCTTGCCCGACGCCGAGCTGTCGGAGAAGACGATGGAGTTGGCCGCGCACTTGGCGGTCGGGCCGCCCAAGGCACATGACGCCACCAAGCGGATGGTCCGCGCGTTCCTCGACGAGGGCGGCGTGCGCGGCGCGGACGCGCACGTCGGCGACATCGCGGCATCGCTGTTCGCGACCGAGGACCTGCAGAAAGCGGTTCAGACGTTCCTCAGCGAGGGACCCGGGAAAGCGACGTTCGAGGGACGGTGAAGCGACTCGGCGTGATCGTGGCGGCGTTGGTGGCGCTGGGTGCGCCGCTCGCATATGCGACGACGGTGGGCGACCGCGACGACGTCGCGACGGCCTTCGACATCGCCAAGGTCAGCGGCGCGCACAATCGAGCCACCGACCAGCTCGTTCACACGATCGACTTCTACGCGGCCATTCCCCACCGCGTCGCGAAGTCCGGCGCGCCGGACTCCGTGTGCATCGAGATCTGGACGCGCTCGACGCCGGGCGAATCGCAGCCCGACTACGAGGCCTGCGCCACGCGGGCGAAGGGATCGTCGTGGAAGGGCAGCATCGCTCGCAAGCGCGAGCGCGGGCCCCAGTTGCGGCTGGGCGCCGTCAAGGTCGAGCAGCCGAGTGACACCCGGCTTGTCATCCGCATCGATCCGGACGACATCAAGCGCCCGGCGGGGTATCGGTGGCGCACGGAGGCCACGAGCTTCGGTACGGAATGCAAGATCAGCAGCGGTTGCCCGGACTACGCGCCCGATCGGCCGGGCACAGCCGAGACGAAGCTGTCGAAGCCGCGAGCTTAAAAAAAGCGTTCCGACCGCCTCGTGCTGGTACCTTTGCGCCGACTGGGCTGGAAGGGCCAGCCCGTGAGAGACACGTTGTGCCGGTAGTTCGGGTTCGCAGTAGTGCACCGGGCAGGCGCAAGAAAGGTGCATTACATGGCGACCGGAACGGTCAAGTGGTTCAACGACGAGAAGGGCTACGGCTTCATCACGCCGGATGACGGCGGCCGCGACCTGTTCGTCCATTACTCCTCGATCTCTGGCGGCGGCTTCCGCTCGCTGGCCGAAGGTTCGAAGGTTTCCTACGAGGAGGAGCCGGGCGACAAGGGCCCGAAGGCGATCAACGTCGAGAAGATCTGATCCGCGGCCACTACCCTCTTAGGCAGTGTCGAAGGAAGAAAAGATCGAGATGGAAGGGGAGATCCTCGAGGCCCTCCCCAACACCATGTTCCGGGTGAAGCTCGAGAACGACCATGAGGTCCTCGGACACATCTCCGGAAAGATGCGGCGTCACTACATCCGCATTCTCCCGGGCGACAAGGTCAAGATCGAGCTCTCGCCGTACGACCTCGACCGCGGCCGCATCACCTACCGCTACAAGTAGGCCTGCGGCACCGCATCAACGAACTCACGCGAGGTCGCCTGCTCGATGTGCTTTGCAGCATCGAGTAGGCGGGCTTCCGCACCCCACGGCGCAAGCAGCTGAAGCCCGATCGGCAGGCCCCTCGGATCGAAGCCGGCGGGGACGTTGATGCCCGGCAATCCGGTCAGATTGCCGACTCCCGTCTGACGCACGTTCGCGTGGTCAGCAGGGTGATCGCCCGAGGGCAGCGTGACCGTCGGGTTCTCGATCGGCGGCGCCGCCGCCGGGACCGTCGGCAGCGCAAGCAGGTCGACGTCCTCGAAGATCCGGGCCACCGAGCGCCGCACCTGTGATCGCACACGCTGCGCCCGCATGAGAGCGTTCGCGGGGAGCACCAGCGCGAACTTCCCGTAGGCGCGCGAGACCGGGTCGGCCTGCTCCAGGACGGAGGCGGGCCATTCCGGTGCCCCCTGGAGCGCGAGATAAAGGCCGGTTGCGATCCGGGAATGCTCCTGCCCGTCGATGTCGATCTCACGCTGCGGCCAACCGGCCGCCTCGAGCGCTGCGCTGCAGGCTTCCTCCACTGACGGGTCGACGTCGCCCCAGAAGAAGCGCGGGATCCCCACCTTCAGGCCACTGCCGTCGCCGGGCGCCAGCTCGGTGGCCATGAGCGCCTCCAGCAGTAGGCGCGCGTCGTCGGAGTCGCGTCCGAACGGGCCGAGCGCGTCCAGGTCCATGTAGCCGTGGATGTTGCCGTCGACCGGAACCGCGCCGAACGTCGGCTTGATCCCGGTGACGCCGCAGTACCCCGCGGGCAGGCGGATCGATCCGCCGCCGTCCGCGCCGACCGACCCGGCGACCATCCGGGCACCGACCGAGCAGGCCGAGCCGCCCGACGAGCCGCCACCGACGTGGTCGGGGTTCCACGGGTTGCCGACCGGCCCGTAGGCCGAGAGCACGCCGGTGGAGCCGCCGCCGAGGTAGTGCATGTTCGTCACGGCCACAACGACCGCGCCGGCATCGCGCAGCCGCCGGAAGATCCCCGACTCGCCGGCTGGCGCCATCTCCTGCTCGGTACCGTCGCGCGGCGCCCTGAAGGGGATCTGGAACTGGTCCTTGACCGCCACCGGCACGCCGCGGAGCGGCCCGTCGGGTGCCTGTTCGAGCATCGTCTGGGAGTCCTCGCGGAACGTCGCCACGACCGCGTTCAGCCGCCGATTGCGCTCCTCGATCCGCGCGAGAGTGGCGTCCAGCAACTCCGCCGGGTCCAGCTCGCCGGAGGATATTCCCGCCGCCTGGTCGCGCAGCGGCAGATCCTGGGGATGGCTCATGAGCTGGGCGCCCGGCTCGGATCGAGGTCCGTCTCGGGCCATAGGCCATTCATGTCGACGGCCATCAGCGCCCGCAGCTCCGGGCCGAAGATCTGGTCGATGTAGCGCATGATCGCGATATCCGTCTCGTCAGCAGACAGACCCTGCCACTCGAGACCACCACGGGCGAATTGTTCAAAGGCGTCCACTAGCGCGCGTACGCTAAGCGATGTTCAAGCTGAAGGCGTAAAGGCTCGGACTCCGTACCACAAACGCAACGCCTGGCCCTCCGCTGTGTTCCATTTCTGGATGCGCAAGAAGCTTCTAGTAGCAACAGTCACGATCGTGGCGGTGCTCGCCATTGCCGCGGTTGCGCTTGGGTCCGTCTCCGAGTTGGGAACCACCCTCGACGACCACACCGCTGCCTGCCCCGACACGTGCCAGGCGATCGGCCAGGTCTCGGGCTTCCAGATCCAGCAGAGCACGCGCAAGCTGCCCTACCGGCTGCGCAGTTACGGCAAGGTCGTGGCGTTCACGGTCAAGCTCGGGAAGCCGAACGCGTCGCAGATCCAGTTCTTCAACAAGCTGTTCGGCGGGCCGCCGCAGATCATCCTGACCGTCTTGCGCCCGTACGTGCCCAAGAAGGGCGAGAAGAAGCAGCCGAACAAATACGTGCTGGCGGGCCAGTCGCAACCATTCCAGCTGCAGAAGTACTTCGGGTCGGCGCCCACCTTTGCGTTGCCGAGGCCATTGTCGATCAAGCCCTACGACGTCGTAGGCATCACGGTCCCCACCTGGGCGCCGGCCTTCGCCGTCAACCTGGGTGACGACATGCAGTGGCGCTCGTCACGCGACCCGAAGAGCTGCGATGACGTCCGCCAAGATGCGGCGCAGGACATCCACGGCAGCGCCCGCACGTACGGCTGCGTCTACAAGACCGCGCGCCTGCTGTACACGGTCACCTACATCCGGGACCCGCAGCCGGCCACCCCGGCGCCAGCACCGAAAAAGTAGGACCTGCCGTCAGTTCGGCGGGTTTTCTTTGCACCGGCTGACCGCCAGAGCTACGATCGACTTATCAGTACGGAGGGCTGGATCTTCATGGTCGGATTCCGCGTTTTCGACGTGGGCCTGCTGATCCTGTGGCTTGTGTGGTTCTTCAGGCTCCGGGATGACGATGATGACCAGACGGACGACGGCGGTCCGGGCGGCGGTGGCCCTGGCCCGAAGCGGGACGACGGCCCCAAGGGCGGCGGCGGATTGCGCAAGCGCTTCAGCCCCGGTCCGCGGCTCCGCGGCCACATTCCGCAGCGGACCGTGGTACGGCCACGCGGCGCCGAGCAACTGCCGAACCTCGTGCCGGCACGCGTGCGCCGGCCTAGAACGCCGGATCCGGCACCGCGCCGCGCCTAGCCGCGCCGCGCCTAGCCGCGCAGCGCTACCGCGCTGACGCCGATAACGACCGCGAGCGCGATCAGCGCAGCGAAGCTCTCGGGCACGTTGACCCCGAGCGGACCGTTGTGCTTCAGCAGGGTCGAGGCGACGAGCGCCAGCGGGATCGCCACCGACAGCACCACCAGCGCCGCGCGGCCGGCGGTGACAGCCCGGTTCCCGCCCGCCTTTCGATCGGCGCTGGCGATCGCGGCGTCCAGGTCCGCCTGGCCCTCCTGATAGTGGGTGAGGACCCGCTGGCTGAAGCGGCGCGCATCGCTCTCGCATGCCCAGGACATCATGATCATGAAGGTGACCGGCACGATCCAGGTGAGCGCCCAGATCAGCCCGGCGACCACCAGCTTCACGACGTCGACCACCCTCGTCCACAGCGTCGGCTCTTTGCCGCCGTCCTCCTCGGGCGGGCCCAGGAACCCGGCCAGCACGAGCACGCGCACGATCGCCTGGTACCACGACCTCACCGGCGTCCTGACGCCTGCCGGCGGCAGTGGGGTGGCGCGTACCGTTTCGAGCTCCGTGCGCGCCTGGTCGACGTCCTTGTGGACGCCGCGGAGGACGAGGAAGTCCGCGGCCACGTGCGGGTCGGCCGGGTCGTGGCCGTAGAGGGCCGCCATGCGCAGGTGGAAGCGGACCTCCTGGCGCAGGAACGCCACGTAGGCCGGCACGAGGGCGACGAAGAAGGGCGTGCCCGAGATCGCGCCGTCGATCCTTCCCGTCGTGATGGTGCGCCGGCGCTGGTTCTCGGCGACCGCGCGCAGTGATCCGTCGCCGGTGCGCTCGCGTGCTCGCTCCGCCCACGCCCGTGCTTCGTCCGCCTGGTGCTCGACGGCGTAGATCGTCAGGCGCTCGGGCACGTGGTGCGGGTCGCGCCTGACCAGGCGCATAAGCGTGCCCGGGAGGTGAAGGCCAGCCCGTGTTCGGGCCCAGCGCCCGTGTGGGTCGGGCTCTTGGGTTTCAGTCTCGAGGTTCATCCGGGAGCGGTCTCGCACCGGGGCGCCAGAGGCTCACCAGCCCGGCCACCAGGGTGACGAGGAAGATCTGTCCCGCCAGCATCTCGAATACGGCCAGGATCTGTCCAATGTCCCCCTGCGGCACGAGGTTCCCGTAGCCGGTCGTGGTCAGCGTCGTGTAGCTGAAGAACATGTAGTCGCGGGCGTCGGCGTGACTTACCCCCGCGAAGACGGTGCCGCCCTTGAGCTGCCCGAGCGCGAGGAAGAGGTTTCCGAACAGGAGGCCGATCAGTGTGTACACGCTGATCGCGCCGAGGATCGTGCGGAAGCTGACGTCGACGGCGAGGATGACGCGGCGCAGGATCGTGCCTGCGGCCACCGTCAGCAGCAGCGAGATGATGATGAACGCGATCCCCAGCAGCCAGCGGGAGTCGAAGATCTTCGCCAGGATCGCCAAGACGGTTGCCACGACGGCCCACAACGCTGCGAAGCGCGCGCGTTCGAGGCGGACGTCGGAGCTCGTGAGCGCGATGATCGCTGTCGCGCCGGCGATCGCGACGGCGGCCACACGGCCGGCCCAGCCCTGGGGCGGCAGCGTGACTATCACGACGAACGTGACAAGGATCAGGAAGAGGACGATGCCGTAGGCATCGGCGATCCGCTCGAGGCGCGCGAGCAGGGTCTCCTCGGACGGGCCCCGGGGAAATCGGCGCGTCGGCCCGGAACCTGCGCGCTCGCCGGCCACATGCCTGTGTTCGCCCCGCGGTACGCACTTCCTTTCGCCCGGCGCGCGCGCGCCGGGCCGTCGCCCCGCCATTCGCGTTCGACGCAGCCAGGTCGCTTCGCTCCACTGCATCGACCACGAACGTCGGGGCGACGGCCCGCGGGTCCTGGTTGACCCCGCCATTCGCGTTCGACGCAGCCAGGTCGCTTCGCTCCATTGCATCGACCACGAACGTCGGCGCGACGGCCCCGGTTCACGCTTGGATTAACAGGCTCCTGGGTTCTCTTTGCAGAACTGCTCGAATTTGCTCGCCGGGGAGTTTGCCGGTGGGCTTTGGTCGTTCTGCGGTGAGTCGGGCGTTGCTCCGCCTGTCTGCGGTGCTGCGGCGCCGCCCTGAGCTGTTCCTGGGTTCGTTGGCGCTGCGGTCGTCTGGGTCGGCGTCGCGGCGGGCGTGGTTGCCGTCGACGTCGACGTGGATGTGTTGGTCGGGGTGGTCTGGGTCGAGTTGTCGACCTGCGGAGCCTTGTTGTCGCCCGGGACCGTCAGGGCCGGCGGCTTCGTCGGCAGCGGTTCCGCTGCGTTCGTGCTGCCTCCACCGCCGCAGCCGGCGACCGGCAACAGGATTGCTGCCGACGCCACGACGAATGCGACGCGCCGGAGCCTCACGGATTACCCCTCGACCGCGGGGAGCCGACGGCCGCAGGTCGGGCAGTCCGGCACGTCCTTCGGGGCCAGTTGCTCGAGCGAGCAGCCGCACAGCCGCAGGTTCTCGACCGCCCACGGGAGCCGGCTCTCGCTGGGAGCGAGCGGCAGGACCTTGCCGACCACGGTGAACTCCTCGCCGGTTTCACGGTCGACGTAGACGGCTCCGGGCTCGATCTCGCGGACGATCTCGCGGTCCGACCGGGAGCGAAGGCGGTATAGCTGCGGTCGCGGCACGAGGGAGGAATTTAGCGGGCAGGTAGGCCGTAAGCGCGGAATCGCCAGAATGGCACGCCGGATGCGAGTGCTGATCTTTCACGGCTACCTGCTGCGGGGCACGGGGAGCAACGTCTACAACGCGTCGCTCGTGACCGCGCTCGCGAAGCTCGGTCACGAGGTCCACCTGCTGTGCCAGGACCGCCAGGCGGGCGAGCTGCCGTTCGTGGATGCCGTCGGCCGCTGGGAGGATGGCGAGCTGCGTATCGAGGCGATCCGCGATCCAGTGCGCGTGACGGCCTACCTCCCGGACATCGGCCGCACGCTGCCGGTGTACGTGGCTGACGAGTACGAGGGCTTCGACGCGCGTCCGTACCCGGAGCTGAGCGACGATGAGGTCGAGCACTACGTGGAGGCGAACGCTGCCGCGGTACGCGACGTCGCGGAGCGGGCCGGGGTTGAGGTGGGGCTGGCGAACCACCTCGTGATGGGCCCCGTGATCCTGGCCCGTGGCCTGGACGCGCCGTACGCGGTGAAGGTCCACGGCAGTGCGCTCACGTACACCGTCGCGCCTCACCGCGAGCGTTTCCTGCCGTACGCGGCCGAGGGTCTCGAGCGCGCCGGCGCGGTGCTGGTGGGATCGCGCCACACCGCCGAGGGGCTGTGGCAGGTGATGGCGGATCCAGCCGTAGACAAGAAGACGCGGCTCGGGCCCCCCGGTGTGGATGCCGACACGTTCGTGCCGCGCGCGGACGCGGCGGAGCGGCTGCGTGGGCTGGCCGATCGGCTGGAGGGCTCTGACGCCGCCGGCTGGGGTGGCGAGGCCGGGGCCGCCGAGGCGCTGCGCGCGCTGGATCCGGAGCGTGACCGGATCGTCACGTTCGTCGGAAAGCTGATCGTGTCGAAGGGCGTGGACCTCCTGGTGGCGGCGTGGCCGTCGGTCGCCGAGGCAGTGCCGGATGCACGCCTCGTGATGGTTGGCTTCGGCACGTACCGGGAGGGGATCGAGCAGCTCGCCGGCGCGCTGCGAGACGGGGACCAGGAGCACGCGCGCGAGATCGCCCGCCGTGGCCGCGAGCTGGAGGGCGGGCCTGCCGGCGAGCTTCGCTTTCTGCGTGCGTTCCTCGAGCGCGTCCCTGACTCGTACCCGGAGGCGGCGGCGCATGGGCTCTCCCGCATCCACTTCACGGGCCGCCTCGAGCACTCCGATCTGCCCGACCTGCTCGCCGCGTGCGAAGCCATGGTGGTCCCGAGCACCTGGCCCGAGGCATTCGGCATGGTCGCGGCCGAGGCTGCCTCCTGTGGCGCGCTGCCCGTGTCCGCGGCGCATTCGGGACTCGCTGAGGTGTCGAAGATCCTTGCCGAGGCGCTCCCGGAGGACCTCCGTCCGCTGCTCTCGTTCGAGCTCGGCGACGACGCCGTCGAACAGATCGCCGACCGCCTGATCCGTTGGCTGCAGCTCGACCCCGAGCGCCGTGCCGCCGCCTCAAAAGCGCTCTCTGGCCTGGCTCGGGAGCGCTTCTCGTGGGAGGGCGTGGCGCGGGGCGTCATCGACGCAGCCCAGGGTCGGCTTGACGCGCTTCCGCGGCCTTAACAGCTAGTCTCCCCGCCGCCTTGCACCGGTTCAGTCACACCGCCCTCGCAGCCGCCGTGCTCACGGTTGGCGCCCTGGCGCTCTCCGCCTGCGGCCGCAACAGCGCCGACCTCGTACAGGGCAAGACCCTCTACGTCAACCACTGTGGCGCCTGCCATACGCTCGCGCGCGCCAACACGAAGGGCACCCAGGGGCCGAACCTGGATGACGCCTTTTCCGCGGCCCGTGCCGACGGCATGACCGCGAAGACCGTCGAGGGCGTCGTCAAGCACCAGATCGGCTATCCGCGCCGCGGCAGCATCATGCCCGCCAAGCTGGTCACCGGCGACAGCGCGATCGATGTCGCTGCCTACGTGGGCCACGCCGCGGGCGTGCCCGGCAAGGACACCGGTGAGCTGGCTACGGCCGGTCAGCCGAAGACCAGCAGCAAGCCCGCGATCGAGAAGGGCGGCAAGCTCACGATCGACGCCGTCGACGGCACCGCCTTCGACCACACGAAGGCAGCTGCGAAGGCCGGCAAGGTCACGGTCGACATGCCGAACAAGTCGTCGATCCAGCACAACATCGCCCTGAAGGGCGTGAACGGCGCCGCCGGCAAGGTCGTTCCACAAGGCCAGACCTCGACCTTCACGGCCACGCTGAAGCCCGGCAGCTACACGTTCTACTGCCAAGTCCCCGGCCACGAACAGGCCGGGATGAAGGGCACCCTCACCGTCAAGTAGGCCACTCTCTCCACATCGACGGCAATAGTTGCCGTCTATGTGGAGAGAGTGATCAGAACAGGTCGGATTCGGCCTCGCGGAGGAGGTCGAGCAGGTCCGGCAGCAGATCCGGATGCGCGGCGACCAGGCCGTGCGGTTCCGGCTCGAGATCCGTGACGGCGGCACCGGCCTCCTCGGCCACTATCCGCGCCGCCGCCCAGTCCCACGCGCCCAGTCCGCGCTCGTAGTAGCCGTCCACGCGACCCGCAGCGAGCCAGCAGAGATCCAAGGCCGCCGCGCCCGCCCGCCGCAAGTCGCGAATCCGCGGCAGGATGCGAGCGATGACAGCACCCTGCTTGCTGCGTCGTTCGGCGTCGTATCCGAACCCGGTGGCGATCAGGGCTGTGGACAGCGGCGGCGGCGCTGCCATCCGGAGCATCGAACCGTTCAGCGTCGCGCCCGACCCCCGCGACGCTGCGAACAGCTCGTCCCCCACCGGGTCATAGACCACGCCGAGCTCGCCTTCCAGAGCGATGGACACCGCCCATTGCGGAAACCCGTAGAGGAAGTTGGTCGTGCCATCGAGCGGATCGACCACCCAGCGCCGCCCCGACGCGGCTTCGCGATGCGAACCCTCCTCGCCAAGCAGCCCATCCTCTGGTCGAGCCGTTCTGAGGCCGTTCCGAATGAGCGCCTCGGCGTCGCGGTCAGCCGCCGACACCATGTCCGTCGCAGACGACTTGACGTCCACGTCCCGAGCGACTTCACCGAAGCGCGTGAGCAGCAGCGCGCCCGCCTCTCGCGCGAGCGAGGTTGCCAGCTCCAGGTCGTTCAGAAGATCGCCCTGAGCACGACCACGATCACGATCACGATCACGCAGAAGGCGCCGACCTGCACCAGGAACCGGAACATGTCCCGCTCCGAGCGGAGCGGATTCCAGGCCACGGTCTAGAGGACGTAGACCGTCGTGAAGACGACGATCCACATGATGTCGACGAAGTGCCAGTAGATCCCAGGCACTTCGACGCCGCGGTGCTCCTCGGGGGTGTAGTGACCGCGGAAGGCTCGGATGTTCGCCATCGCCAACAGGATCAGCCCCACCGTGACGTGCGCGCCGTGCAGGCCGGTCAGGCCGTAGAAGATCGACGCCTGAGCGTCGTCGTGGACGGCCCAACCGAGGTGGAAGTACTCGTTGACCTGCACCGAGAGGAACGTCAGGCCCAGCAGGAATGTCGTCAGCAGGCCGGCCCTCATCGCCCGCTTGTTGTTGTTCTTGATGCCTTCGAGCGCCCAGTGCATCGTGAACGACGACGAGACCAGGATGCACGTGTTGATCCCGGCCACGAGCACCGGGATGTCGTGCCCCGGCGACGGCCAGTCGGCGTGCTTCACGACGCGGATGAAGAAGTACGCGGTGAAGAATGCTCCGAAGAGCATCACCTCGCTGATGATGAACAGGTACATCCCCAGCGTCTGGGGATCGACCGCCGACGAGAAGTGCGGCGCGGGCGGACCGTGGTGGTCGCCGTGCTGCTCGTGGAGGTCTGATGCGACGCCGGCGGCTTCCATCAGGCGGCCTGATCCTCCTGGGCGGTCGGTGACGGGCCCTGTCCGGCGACGACGTGTTCGACCGGCTTTCCGGTGGCGCTGCGCACACGGCCGACGAGGTCGGTCCGAAGCCAACCTGAGCGCTCCGGCTCGAAGGTGGAGATGATGATGTCGTCGACGGGGTACCACTGGACCGCGTTCTGGATCGCGGTGAACGGGTCCGGGTGGACGACTTGGCCGACGGCGTCGACGCCCTCCTGCTCGAGCCGCTGCAGCACGTGCGCGAGGCGCTCGTACGGATCACCCTCGGCGCCCTCGCCCTGCGGCATGATCACGACAAAGCGGTGACGCCCGTCCGCCGCCCGCTGCTTGAGCAGGGCGAGCAGGTCGTCGCTCTCGACGGTCTGGTTGGCGACAACGAGCGTCTCCGTGCCGCGCTCGCTCTCGGCAGCGTGGTCGACCACGACATGCTCGACCGGGCGGCGCGCTGCCTGCTTGACCCGTTCGATCAGGTCGCGGCGCAGCCAGCCCGACCGCGTCTCCGGGTGGGTGGAGATGATGATCTCGTCGTAGTCGGCGCGGCCCAGCTCGTCCATGATCGCCGTATACGGATCGGGGTCCTCGATCGCCCCTGTCGCGTGAATGCCGGCCTCGCTCAGACGCGCGAGCGTCGCCTTCAGCCGGTTCTCTGCAGCCCAGCGAGCCTCCTCGCTGTACTGGACCCAGCCCGCGCGCGGCATGTTCTGCGGGCAGATCACGTGGACATCGACCGGCCCCTTCTGGGCGTGCGCCTTGACCGCGTCGATCAGAGGCTTGCCGACGACCGTCTCGTTCGCGACGACCAGCAGGCGTGTGGGCTTGGCGTCGTTCATTCAGCCGCTGCCGTTTGAGCAACCCCGGCGGGGGCCGGCTCCTTGTCCTTGAACACCGCGTGGCGGGCGCCCGGAACGCCGTACTCGTACGGGCCGCCGACGACCGTCGGCACCTCGTCGAAGTTGAAGATCGGCGGCGGCGACGAGACCTGCCACTCGATCGTGTGCGCCTCCCAGGGGTTCGCCGGAGCCGGCGGCCCGTGGCGCCACGAGCTGATCATGTTGTAGAGGAAGATGAAGAACGAGGCGCCGAAGATGAACGCGGAGATCGAGATGAAGAGGTTCCAGCCCGCGTACTTCTGCGCGTAATCGGCCACGCGGCGCGGCATCCCGTCGATGCCGATCAGGTGCATCGGCCCGAACGTCAGGTTGAAGAAGACGAACGAGAGCCAGAAGTGGATCTTGCCGAGCGTCTCGTCGTACATCCGGCCCGTCATCTTCGGGAACCAGTGGTAGATGCCGGCATAGATCGTGAAGACAGATCCGCCGAACAGCACGTAGTGGATGTGCGCCACGACGAAGTACGTGTCCGACACGTGGATGTCGTAGGGGATGACCGCGAGCATGATCCCCGAGATCCCGCCCAGCGTGAACATCGTGATGAAGCCGAGCGCGAACAGCATCGGCGTTCTCAGGTGGATCACGCCTCTATAGAGGGTGGCTAACCAACTGAAGATCTTGATGCCGGTCGGCACCGCGATCAGCATCGTCGTGACCATCATCGGCACGCGCAGCCACGCCGACATGCCCGACACGAACATGTGGTGGGCCCACACGGTGAAGCCGAGGAAGACGATCGCCAGCAGCGAGAAGGCCATCATCCGGTAGCCGAACACCGGCTTGCGCGCATGCGTCGAGATGACCTCGCTGATGATCCCGAACCCGGGCAGCATCATGATGTAGACGGCCGGGTGCGAGTAGAACCAGAAGACGTGCTGGTACATGATCGGATCGCCGCCCGCATTCGCGGCGAAGAAGTTCGTGCTCAGCCCGCGGTCGAGCAGCACGAAGAACTGCGAGCCGGCGATGAACGGCGTGGCGATCACGACCAGCAGTGAGGTCGTGAAGTTCGCCCAGACGAGCAGCGGCATGCGCCAGAACGTCATGCCTGGCGCGCGCATGGTGATGATCGTGACCAGGAAGTTGAGGCCGGTGGCCACCGACGAGGCGCCGGCGAACTGCACCGCCATCGAGAAGAAGGTCTGTCCGAGCGGCGTGTCGGTGGAGAGCGGCGCGTAGGCGGTCCAGCCGGTGGCGAACGAGCCGCCGGGGGCCAGGAAGCTCGCCAGCATCAGGATGCCGGCGGTCGGCAGCAGCCAGTACGACAGGGCGTTCAGGCGCGGGAACGCCATGTCGGGCGCGCCGATCATCAGCGGCACGACGAAGTTCGCGATGCCCGCGAACACCGGGATGATGAACAGGAAGATCATCAGCGACGCGTGCACCGAGAACAGGCCGTTGAAGGTGTTCGCGTCGACGAACTGCGTACCGGGCTGCGCCAGCTCGGCGCGCATCAGCATCGCCATCAGGCCGCCGGTGGCGAAGAAGAAGAACGTGGTGACGATGTACTGAATCCCGATGACCTTGTGGTCGGTGTTGACGCGGAAGTAGTCCTGCCACTTCGTCGCGCCGTGCCCCGAGTGGTCCTCTGCGCGGGTTGGCTTGCCCGCGGCCCAGTAGAACCAGTAGTCGAAGCAGCCGATGCCGATCACGAAGGACAGCGGCATCGTGACCATCGCGATCGTCACGATCGCAGTCCAGTCAATCGTTGGGTGGTAGTGGAGCGCGAGGCGCGCCAGCGTCACCAAAGCGAACGCGAGCAAGAAGCCCAGCGGTACCGCGATCAGGACGCGATACCAGCCGGGACCCGTCCACTTCGAGCGCGGCTGGTGGACTGGGGCGTGGGTTTGCTGTACCGGTGCTGCAGCAGTAGCCATTTAGTCAGTCCTACTTTCCTGCCTGGAGCAAGTACTTTACGAGCGCGTCAATCTTTTGTGGACCAAGCCTGGACTTGAAGTCCTGTGGCATGACGTCCTTCGGGAAGCCTTGCGTGATCTCTGCGTTCGGAGCCTCGATTGACTGCTTGATGAAGGCCGCGCCCTTGTTTGCGATCTTCACCTTCGTCAGGTTCGGGCCGACGGTTCCCGTGGCTCCGGCGTCCGCAAGGGTGTGACAGGCGCCACAGCCGCCCTCACCCGTGAAGATCGTCTTGCCCTGCGCGACAGCGCCGCCGCCAGCGCCCTTCGCTGCGCCGCCACCCGCCGCTGCGCCGCCACCTGCAGCCGCCGGACGGAGGTGCGCCTGCACGAACTGCTGGAACTTCTGCTTGGGGACGACGTACGACTTCACGCGCATCGTCGAATGACCGACGCCGCACAGTTCGGCGCAGATGACCTCGTAGGTGCCGAGCCGGTCGGGCGTGAAGCGCACGTGGTCCGTCTGACCTGGGACGGCGTCGTCCTTCAGGCGAAACGCCGGCACCCAGAAGGAGTGGATCACGTCGAGGGTGTTGATCTTCATGTAGACGGGCCGGTCGATCGGCAGGTACAGCTGATCCGTCCTGAACTTCTTGCCACCCTGCGTGTACTCGAAATGCCACGTGAACTGCTGGCCGATCGCCCGCACCTGGAGCTCGTTCGGCTTCTTCTGCTCGATCTGCGCCAGGACGACGGCGGCGTAGACCGCGAGCGCGGTGACGATCAGGAACGGGATGGTCACCCAGACGATCTCGAGCCGCGTGTTGCCGTGGATCGGCGCGCCGTCGCCGGTCGGGCCGCCCGGACGCACCCGGAAGCGCACCACGCAGTAGATCGCGACCGACATGACCAGCACGAACATCGGCACGGAGGCGACCAGCAGCCAGTCGTAGAGCGTGTCGATCTTCCCGGCGGCGGTGGATCCCTGTGCCGGGAACCAGTTGATCTGCAGCGCGAGGAACGTTCCGATGACCGCGGCGGCGATGCCGATCACGAGCATTCGGACAAGGTCTTTGCGCTGCGGGCTCACGGGGCGGGCAGTCTAAAGCGAACCCGGACGCCTGCGTCGCCCTGCTTTCGCCTGTACGCTTGCGCCGCTCGGCACAAAGTGGCACCTTGGAGGTTGCATGCAGGTACGCAACGGGATGACTGACGCGATCCTCGCCGTGGGCCCCGGGCACACGCTCCGCGACGCCGCCCGGGCGATGGCCCAGAAGAAGGTCGGTGCGGCCGTCGTGAACGATCCAGAGCAGCCCGGGCCCGGCATCATCACCGAGCGCGACATCCTCGTATCCGTCGGCGCAGGCCAGGATCCGGACAACGAGCGGGTCTGCGACCACCTCTCGGCGAATCTGACGTTCGCGTCCCCTGACTGGTCGCTGGAGCGCGCCGCCGAGGCGATGGTGAAGGGCGGCTTCCGCCACCTCGTGGTCGTCCACGACGGCGAGACGGTCGGGATCATCTCGATCCGCGACATCGTCCGCTGCTGGACCGAGCCAGGCGCCACGAGCGAGATGCCACACGAAGAGGCGACGGCTTAGAACGCTCTGACGGCGAACACCGAGGACGCCGCAGGGCGAAGGTTTGCAGCCGTCAGTGGCGCTCTAGCGGCAGGTCCGACATATCTGCGCGCGCGGAGCGGATCCAGCGTACGAGAACCGTGACGACGATGATCAAGCCGATCGCCGACACGTACCACCAGGTCAGGATCCCGACGAGCGAGAAAGTGATTCCCAGCGCGAGCGTTGCCGGCAGGTACGACGGCTCAGGCAGGTGGATTGCCTCGGCCGGGGGCGTCAGCGACGGGTCGTGCTCCAGCTCTTCCGCCATCAGCTGAGGTAGATGTCCGCCGCCAGGAAGGCAGCGCCGAAGAGCAAGAGCGCGATCGCCCCCGCAATGAGGGCCGTACGGAGATTTCGCTGCGCGAGCCGCCTGTCCACGGCCATTGTTTTATCAGGCAGGCGGCATGGCAGAGCGCCACCCGGGTAGGTTGGCGGCTGATGCGGGTACTCGGCATCGATGTCGGAGGAACCAAGGTGGAGATCGCGTCGGTCGTCGATGGGCGTGCGATCGCGCCGCAGCAGGAGCGGACGCCGCTCGAGGACAGCGGTGCGCTCATCGATTGCATCGAGTCGCTCGCGCGGACGGTCATCGACCAGGATGGCGCGCCTGAGGCGATCGGGGTCGGGGTTCCATCCCAGGTCGACTACGCCACCGGGACCGTCGTCTCCAGCGTGAACATTCCGCTCGAGGGGGTGGCGCTGCGCGCCGAGCTCGAGAGCCGCTTCGGCGTCCCGGTCTTCGTCGACAACGATGGCAACGTCGCCGCGCTCGCTGAGGCGCAGCTGGTCGAGGACGGCCCGACCAGCCACCTCGTGATGCTCACGCTCGGCACCGGGGTCGGCGGCGGCGTGATCATCGACGGCCGTGTCTTCCGAGGCGCCACCGGCCTCGGTGCGGAGCTCGGGCACATGGTCATCGAGGCCGACGGCTTGCCTTGTCCCGGGAGGACGTGCCCCAACCGCGGCTGCATCGAGGCGTACTGCTCGGGGAGCGCGCTCGAGCGCGCGGCCGGCGTGTCCGGCGAGGACGTCGAGGCGAGGGCGCGGCAGGGCGACGGCGTCGCGCGAGGGCACCTCGAGGACCTCGGCCGCTGGCTCGGTGTCGGCCTCTCGAACTTCGTGAACATCTTCGAGCCCGAGCACATCGTGATCGGCGGTGGCCTTGGGGCTTCGGCCTCCGATCTGTTCCTGCCGACGGCGCTCGAGGAGGCGCGCTCGCGCGCGCTGCCGCCCGGGCTGAAGCGGCTCAAGGTTTCGCTCGCGAAGGGGGGATCCGACGCCGGCGTAATCGGAGCCGGCGTGTTGGCACAAATGGAACATGCGCTCACGATGGGTGAGCGGGATACTGCTCGAAGCAAAACCTAAGGGAGGGACATGACGTCGGCTGCCACGGACAAGCAGGCTCTCGACAAGCTCAGCATCGACACGATCCGGACGCTGTCGATGGACGCTGTCCAGAAGGCGAACTCGGGGCACCCGGGCACGCCGATGGCGCTGGCGCCCGTCGCGTACGTTCTCTACACGCGCGTAATGCGGCACAACCCGAAGAACGCGAACTGGTGGGATCGCGACCGGTTCGTGCTTTCGGCGGGTCATGCGTCGATGCTTCTGTACTCGATGCTGTACCTGACCGGGTACGGCCTCACGCTCGACGACCTCAAGAACTTCCGCCAGCTTGGCAGCCCGACCGCCGGCCACCCGGAGTACGGGCACGCGGCAGGCATCGAGACCACGACGGGGCCGCTCGGCCAGGGCATCTCGAATTCGGTCGGCCTTGCGCTCGCCGAGCGCATGCTGGCCGAACGCTTCAACCGCCCGGGCCACCGGATCGTCGACCACTACACGTACACGATTGCCTCCGACGGCGACATGCAGGAGGGCGTCCAGGCCGAGGCCGCCTCGCTCGGCGGCCATCTCGGCCTCGGCCACCTGATCGCGTTCTACGACGACAACCACATCTCGATCGAGGGCGACACCGCCCTGTCGTTTTCCGAGGACGTCGGCAAGCGCTACGAGGCCTACGGCTGGCACGTGCAGAACCTCGGCGAGGACCTCGAGCTCGAGCGCATCGAGGAGGCGATCGCCAACGCCAAGGACGCGGTGGACCAGCCGTCGCTGATCATCATCCGCACGCACATCGCGCAAGGCGCCCCCAACAAGCAGGACACCGAAGGGGCGCACGGCAGCCCGCTGGGCGAGGACGAGGTCAAGCTCACCAAGGAGGCCTACGGCTGGCCATCCGATGAGCCCTTCTTCGTCCCGCAGGACGCGCTCGACCACTTCCGCGAGTGTCTCGATCGCGGCGAGGAGTTCGAGAACGACTGGCGCCGGCGCTTCGACGCGTACCGCGGCGAGTTCCCTGAGGAGGCCGCAGAGTTCGAGCGGATCATGGAGGGCCGGCTGCCGGAGAACTGGGACGCCGACGTCCCGAGGTTCAAGCCGGACCGCGGGGCGCTCGCCACGCGCAAGGCATCCCACGAGGTGATCCAGTGGGTCGCCGCACAGGTCCCTGAGTTCATCGGGGGCTCGGCCGACCTCTCGCCGTCGACGCTGACGACGATCGACGACGCCGACAGCATCGAGCGCTCGAACTACGGCGGGCGCAACATGCACTACGGGATCCGCGAGCACGGGATGGGCGCGATCGTCAACGGCATGGTCCTGCACGGGTTCCGCGCGTTCGGCTCGACGTTCCTGATCTTCAGCGACTACATGAAGGGCGCGATGCGACTGTCGGCGGTGATGGGCATCCCGTCGATCTGGGTGTTCACGCACGACTCGATCGGCCTTGGGGAGGACGGGCCTACGCATCAGCCGATCGAGCAACTGGCACATCTGCGCGCGGTGCCGAACATGCGCGTGGTGCGGCCGGCGGGCGCGAACGAATGCGCGCTCACGTGGCAGTACGCGATCAACCGCCAGGACGGGCCGACGATGATGGCGCTCTCGCGGCAGGGCCTGCCGATCTGGGACCCGAAGGGCGTGCCGGCCGACGCCATCGAGCGCGGTGCCTACGTCCTGCGCGGCAAGAGCGGCAAGCCCGACGTGATCCTGATCGGGACCGGCAGCGAGGTCCACGTGGCCAACAGCGCCGTGGACGTGCTCGAGGAGGAGGGCATGAACGTGCGGCTGGTGTCGATGCCGTGCGTCGAGAACTTCCTCGACCAGGACGAGGACTACCGCAACGACGTGCTCCCGCCCGACGTGCGGGCACGCGTCACCGTCGAGGCCGCCACGACGCTCGGCTGGGAGCGGATCGCCGGGCCGGATGGCGAGATCATCGGCATGACCACGTTCGGCGCCTCGGCTTCCCAGAAGGCCCTTTACCAGCACTTCGGCTTCACCAAGGAGCACGTAGCCGAGGTCGCCAAGCAGTGCGCAGAAAGGAACTCTGAATGAGCGTCGCCGCAGAAGTCAACCAGCGCCTCGCGCGCATCACGGAGCTCGGCACGTCGATTTGGCTGGACCAGATCCGCCTGAACCTGATCGAGTCCGGCGAGCTCGAGCGGCTGGTCAAGTACGAGTCGCTGCGCGGTGTGACCTCGAATCCGGCGATCTTGGAGAAGGCGATCCTCGGGTCGGACGACTACGACGAGCTGATCGAGGAGGCCGCGCGCGAGCGCCTGGACAACCGGTCGATCTACGAGCGCCTGGCCGTCAAGACCGTGCGGGACGCCTGTGATGTGCTGCGCCCGGTCTGGGACGAGTCTGAGGGTGCCGACGGCTTCGTCTCGATCGAGGTCGAACCCGACCTTGCATTCGATACGGACAAGACGCTCGAGTCGGCACGCCACTACTGGCAGGCGGTCGACCGCCCGAACGTGATGATCAAGATCCCGGGAACGACCGAGGGCGAGCCGGCAATCGAGCAGGCCACCTACGAGGGCATCAACGTCAACGTGACGCTGCTGTTCTCCGTCGAGGCGTACGCGCGCGTAGCCGACGCTTACATCCGCGGCCTCGAGCGGCGCAAGGACGAGGGCAAGGACGTCAGCCCTCAATCGGTTGCCAGTTTCTTTGTCTCGCGCGTTGACACGGAGGTTGACAAGCGGCTGGAGGCGATGGGAAACACCGATCTGCAGGGGACAGCGGCGGTCGCGAACGCGCGGGCGGCCTACCAGCGCTTCAAGGAGATCGTCGCGAGCGAACGTTGGCAGCAGCTGGCGGCCGCCGGTGCGCGGGTGCAGCGGCCGCTCTGGGCGTCGACCGGCGTCAAGAACCCGAAGTACCCCGACACGAAGTACGTCGACTCGCTGGTCGGCCCGCACACGGTCAACACGATGCCGATGGCCACGCTGACTGCGACCGGCGAGAAGAGCGAGGTCGACCAGGTGATGGTCGACCAGGATCCGACTGCCGAGCTCGAGGCACTGCGCAAGGCGGGCATCGACATGGACGAGGTCACGGCGAAGCTGCTGAGCGACGGCGTCGACGCGTTCATCACTCCATTCGAGAAGCTGCTCGGCGGCATCGAGTCCGCGCGCGAGGCGACCGTGCTGAGCCGGCCGAAGTCGGTGGAGTCGTCGGTCCCGGAAGACCTCGAGACGAAGCTCGCGGCGCGCGTGGAGCAGGCACAAAGCGAGCAGGTCGCGCGCCGCATCTGGCATCACGACGAAACGCTGTGGGGCGGCCCGGGCCCTGAGATCGGCAACCGCCTCGGCTGGCTGACGATCTCGCAGCGCATGCTCGACCAGGCGGGTGCGCTGCAGGACTTCGTCGACCAGGTGCGCGCCGACGGCATGCAGACGGTCGTGCTCTGCGGCATGGGTGGCAGCTCACTGGCGCCGGAGGTCTTGCGCCAGTCGTTCGAGCGCGGCTCCGGCGGGCTCGACCTACACGTGCTCGACTCGACCGATCCGGGTGCGATCAAGGACGTCGAGGACCAGATCGACCTCCAGCGCACGTTGTTCCTGATCTCGTCGAAGTCGGGCGGCACGATCGAGACGCTGTCGCAATACCACTACTTCCGCTCGAAGGTCGACAACGGCCGCAACTTCGTGGCGATCACCGACCCGGGGTCCTCGCTCGAGAACCTGGCCAAGCAGAGCGGGTTCCGGCGTGTCTTCCTGAACGATCCCGACATCGGCGGGCGCTACTCGGCGCTGTCGTACTTCGGGCTCGTGCCCGCGGCGCTGATGGGCATCGACGTGCGAGCGCTGGTCGATCGCGCGCGGATCGCCGAGGAGAACTGCAACGAGTTCGACTCGAGTGCGAGCAACCGCGGCTTGTGGATGGGCTTGGCGTTCGGGGAAGCGGCCAACGCCGGCCGCGACAAGCTCACCTACGTGGTCGACGAGCCGATATCGAGCTACGGCCTGTGGGCTGAGCAGCTGTTCGCGGAGTCGACCGGCAAGCACGGCAAGGGCATCCTGCCCGTGGCGAACGAGCCACTCGGCTCCCCGGATGTCTACGGCGAGGACCGTTTGTTCTTCCACCTGCGCGCACCGGACGGCGACGACCGGCTCGAGGAGCTTCGCAAGGCCGGTCACCCGGTCATCACGGCGCCGTTCGAGGGAGCGGAGGACCTGGGCCGGATCTTCTTCTACGCGGAGTTCGCGGCGGCTGTCGCCGGCTGGGTCCTGGGCATCAACCCGTTCGACCAACCGAACGTCCAGGAGGCCAAGGACGCAACCAAGAAGGTGCTCGAGGAGGGCGTGGAGGAGCCGGAGTCAGGCAAGCTCGACGTGTCGGGCGTCGCGCCGCCGCACTACGTGGCGATCCAGGGGTTCGTGAAGCCGTCGCCCGACTTCGAGGAGGCGATCGGCGAGCTGCGGCAGGCGATCCGTGACAAGACGCGCGCGACGACGACCTTCGGCTATGGCCCGCGCTACCTGCACTCGACGGGGCAATTCCACAAGGGCGGGCCGCCGACGGGTGTCTTCGTCCAGTTGGTGCACGATGGGGATGTGGATATCGAGATCCCGGGCGCCGGGTACTCCTTCCGCACTCTGAAAAACGCCCAGGCGCTCGGCGATTACAGGACGCTGCAGGCGCACGGGCTTCCCGTCACTCGCATTCGGCTGGAGGGCGATCCGGCCAAGGCGGTGCGGGATCTGATCAAGGAGATCGACTGATGCAGATCGGCTTCGTAGGACTCGGCCGCATGGGCGGCAACATGGTCCACCGGATCGAGCGGGACTCGGACCACGAGGTAGTCGCGTTCGATTTCAGCGCTGAGGCGGTTGAGAAGGCCCAGGGGGTGGGCGCCACCGGCGCCGACGGCCTCGAGGACCTTGTCGCGAAGCTCGAGGTGCCGCGCAACGTGTGGATCATGGTCCCGGCCGGCGATCCCACGCAGCAGACGGTCGACAAGTTGGCCGAGTTGCTCGAGAAGGGCGACATGATCATCGACGGTGGCAACAGCCGCTGGACCGACGACCAGGCGCGCGCGGCGCAGCTGGAGCCGAAGGGCATCCATTACGTCGACGTCGGCACGTCGGGCGGCGTCTGGGGGATCGACGTCGGCTACTGCATGATGGTGGGCGGCCCCGACGAAGCGGTCGAGCGTCTGGCGCCGATCCTTGACGTCTTGGCGCCGAAGCCTACGGAGGAGCACGGACCTGGCTGGGGTCACTTCGGGCCAACCGGCGCCGGCCACTATGTCAAGATGGTTCACAACGGAGTCGAGTACGGGATGATGCAGGCGTACGCCGAGGGCTTCGCTCTATTCGACGCGTCCGAGTACAAGCTCGACAACGCCAAGATCGCGCACCTGTGGATGCAGGGCTCGGTCGTCCGCTCGTGGCTGTGCGAGCTGGCGGCGCGAGCGTTCGAGATGGAGGGCAACGACCTCGAATCGCTCGAACCATATGTCGAGGACTCGGGCGAAGGTCGCTGGACGATCGAAGATGCGATCGACAAGCGCATACCGACACCCGTGATCACGACATCGCTGTACGAGCGCTTCAGCTCGCGCGGTCAGAACGCGTTCGCGGCGAAGGTCAACGCGGCGCTGCGCAACCAGTTCGGCGGGCACGCGGTAAAGAGCAAGGCCAAGCCCGCGGAGCCGTCGGAGATGCAGCCGGCACACGCCGAGTAATGGCCACCGTCGGAGCCCCCGAACAGGCGCCCGAGAATCCGCTCGTCGAAGGGCTCGAGCGGCTGCCCGTCCACCCGACGACGCTGTGCATCTTCGGCGCGTCGGGAGACCTGGCCAAGCGCAAGCTCCTGCCGGCGATCTACAACCTCGCCCACGAAGGCGCGCTGCCCGAGCGCTTCAACCTGGTCGGCTGCGCGCGCTCGGACTGGTCCGACGACGAGTTCCGCGAACAAGCGCGGGACTCGATCAAGAAGTTCTCGCGCCGCACTCCCGATGACACCGTGCTCGAGTCGTTGCTCGACCGCGCCCGCTACGTCTCGGGCTCGTTCGACGACGCGAACCTGTTCCAGAAGATCGCCGAGATCGCCGAGGAGGAGGACGAGGAGGCGGGGCTGCCGTTCAACCGCGTGTTCTACCTCGCGGTTGCGCCGCAATTCTTCGAGACGATCGCCCATCAGCTCGGGCAGGCCGGCATGCACCGGCGCGACGGCGCCGAGGTGCGGATCGTGGTCGAGAAGCCGTTCGGGCACGACTTGGCCTCGGCACTGCACCTGAACGCGGCGCTGCTGTCGGTGTTCGAGGAGCGGCAGATCTACCGCATCGATCACTACCTTGGCAAGGAGACGGTCCAGAACACCTTGGTGCTGCGCTTCGCCAACGGCATATTCGAGCCGGTCTGGAATCGCTCGTACGTGGACCACGTTCAGATCACTGCGTCCGAGGAGGTCGCGCTCGAGGGCCGCGCCGGCTACTACGACAACGCGGGCGCGTTGCGCGACCTGATCCAGAACCACCTGTTGCAGCTCCTGATGCTTACGGCGCTGGAGCCGCCGGTGTCGTTCTCGGCCGACGACATCCGCGACGAGAAGGTGAAGGTGCTGCATGCGATCAAGCCGCCGGCGGTCGACGAGGTTCCGGAGATGGCCGTGCGCGCGCAGTACTCCGTAGGCAACTCGGGCGGCAAGGACGTGCCCGGCTACCTGGAGGAGGAGGGCGTAGAGGAGAACTCGGTCACCGAGACCTTCGCCGCTGTCCGGCTCAAGGTCGACAACTGGCGCTGGGCCGGCGTCCCGTTTTACATCCGCACTGGCAAGGCGCTGGCGCGCAAGGGGACCGAGGTCGTTATCACGCTCAAGCCGGTCCCGCACCTGGCCTTCCAGCAGCAGGGCTCGCTCGGGGTCCACCCGAACCAGCTGATCCTGGCGGTGCAGCCGAACGAGGGCGTGTCGATGTCGCTGATGGCGAAGATCCCCGGATCGCGCATGCGTGTGCGTCCGGTGAACATGGAGTTCCTCTACGGGACGTCGTTCCTGTCGCAGTCGCCCGAGGCGTACGAGCGCCTGATCCTGGACACGATGCGCGGCGACGCGACCCTGTTCGCACGCAACGACGAGGTCGAGGCTGCGTGGCGCATCGTCGACCCGATCCTCGAGGCGTGGGGCAAGGACAGCGGGCCGCTCCCGCAGTACAAGGCCGGCTCATCGGGGCCCGCCGAGGAGGACTCGATCCTGCTGAACGAAGACAAGTGGCGGCAGATCTGAGGCGCTGTTGGCTTCGTCCGCTCAGATCGAGGGCACATGGTCCGAGCAGGACACCAATCCCTCTGCGATCGACAGCGCGCTCCGCAACCTCCTGGTCGAAGCCCACACCGACGAGCACGGCTACGTGCCGGCGCGGGTGCTCAACGTCGTGATCATCGTCGACCGCCAGTTCAAGGGCGAGATCGCGAACCGGCTCGAGCGCGTGG